>NZ_JAERVL010000001.1:600000-820610 GCF_016745835.1 Caldalkalibacillus salinus
ACAACAGCCGTGGTAGTAGCAATAAGAGCAGGATGCCCATCAGCATAAACGTGCGAATCCGAAGCAATCCCCGGCATTTACTTCGTATTCTCATAATTGCCGCACGCCTTCGAAACGGTAACCAACGCCCCAGACATTGACAATGAGTCGGGGGGGAGAGGCGTCTTTTTCAATTTTGTCTCGTATACGACCGATGTGCACCGTGACGGTATGCTTGTCACCGATGCCGTCCCAGAACCGATCTAGTAGATGGTCATAGGTAAACACTTGTCTGGGGTATTCTGCAAACATACATAAAATGTCGAACTCTTTGGGGGTCAGGGCAACCTGATCTCCATTTACTTTTGCCTCGTAAGCTTTTAGGTCCAACACCAGCGAACCGAAGTCCAGTACCGTATTGCGTTCTTCTTTTGTTTTCCCGCTACGGCGAAGCACTGCTTTGATCCTGGCCACGACTTCCTCTGGAGTGGCGGACTTGACAATGTAGTCATCCGCCCCCAAGCTCAATCCCCGTATTTTTTTCATATCCTCATCGCGCGCACTGAAGATCAGAATCGGCGTGTCGTCGGTACGTCTGATTTGCCGGCAGAGGTCAAATCCGCTTTGGCCTGGCATCATGATATCAAGTAGTACACAGTCAACATGGATACGCTGTAAGATCCCCAGTGCCTCTTTGGCGTTGGCAGCCTCTTCAACGAGGAACCCTTCGTCTTCTAGAAAATCCCGCATTAATTCTAAAATCGCTTGATCGTCATCGACGATAAGAACGATTTGTTGATCCATCGCTATCTACTCCCGTATGAGCATTGTGGTTTCATTTGGCCCTATTATATCATGTCGATCATGCGGTTGGGCTCCTGTGATTAAGCTTTCATATTTTGTGACTGTATTGTGATCGAATCTAGCCATTCTGTGTGATCATTTGCATTTACGATAAAATAAATCGTTTGAACATGACAGGAGGAATTTAAAAATGCGAACACGCAGAGGCTTCGTTATTGCGGGCTTACTGGCAGGAATGCTGATGGCTGGGATGGATGGGACTGTTGTCGCTACGGCACTGCCGACCATTATTAGTGATTTAGGTGGATTGGACCTGTTTGTCTGGGTCACATCGGCGTATATGGTGATGATGATGGCCAGTACGCCAATTTTTGGCAAGCTGTCCGATATGTATGGGCGGAAGCTGTTTTTTATGATTGGATTGGCGCTGTTTTTGGCTGGTTCGATCCTTTGCGGCATGGCGGGGAGCATGATTCAGTTAATTATATACCGAGGTATCCAAGGTATCGGGGGCGGTGCATTGATGCCGATCGCTTTTACTATAGTCGCAGATCTATTTCCTGTAGAAAAACGGGGGAAAATGATGGGGATCGTGGGTGCAATTTTTGGTATATCTAGTATCTTCGGTCCCTTGCTCGGTGCCTTGGTCACTGAAGCGATAGGATGGCGGTGGGTATTCTTCATCAATCTTCCCATCGGCCTACTGTCCTTTCTATTGACGTTCCTTTGTTATCGGGAGTCAATGGAAAGAGTGAAGCAGAAAATTGATGGGTGGGGAGCGGTCACGCTTGTGCTTTCCGTCGTGGCACTCATGCTAGCCCTTCAACTAGGCGGTGACGTTTACGCCTGGGCTTCTCCGTTCATCATTGGGTTGTTTACTCTATTTGCAGTCTTTCTCACACTGTTTTTGTGGATTGAAAACAAAACAGCTGATCCCATCCTTTCGTTTGACATGTTTAAGGATCGATTGTTTGCCTCTAGCTGCGCCGCCGCGTTGTTTGTGGGCGCCGCTTATATATCGGCTATTACGTACATCCCGATGTTTGTACAGGGGGTATTCGGCGGGTCCGCTACTCAAGCCGGCTACATTTTGACACCGATGATGCTCGGATCGGTGTTCGGTAGCCAAGCCGGGGGATTTTTGACGACAAAACTGAGTTATAAGCAGATTATGTTGCTGGCTAGTGCGTTTTTTGTTCCGGGCATTCTTTTGCTTAGTACTCTAGACGTCGAGACAGCCCGGTATTGGGTCACCATTTACATGGCGCTGACCGGATTCGGTGCAGGTTTTTCCTTTTCAGTGCTCAGTATGGCGGCTATGCACAATTTTGATTATCGGCGCAGAGGATCGGCTTCAGCGACAAACCGATTTGCCATTAACCTGGGAATGACATTGGGTATTACCGTATTTGGGATTGTACAAAGAACTGGATTTGAACGAGAGCTGGCGGTTCCTGTAGCTGGCGGGCAAGTCTCTCAAGTCGATCCAAGAACCCTTTTAAATCCTGAGGGACGTGATCAGTTTTCTGGTGAAGCCTTGCATCAGGTCATTTCGGCTTTTTCTTCTTCGATTACGTTGACATTTGTCGTTGCACTGGTACCGGCCGTTTTATTCTTATTGAGCGTTACGCAAATGTCACACGAGCGGGCACAAACAACGCAGGAACCATCCGATTCGTAAATGTCTTGTTTGTTACCACAAGAGGGATTTCCAAAAAAGCAATAGGGAATATGGTGTAGATATTTCATTACATAAAGAAGGAATATATGAGTGCATGGAAGAATGTAATAAAGAATCAAGAATCATACTTCTTAAAATAAAATGTTGAATTAAACACCGTATATCCCTTCCTCTTATCCCTTCCTCGTTAATATAGTACGGGTGTGGGTGATGATGTCTTCGAGGAAGATTCCAAGAGGAAAGGATGTCTCTCGATGAGTGACCAAATAAAAAATAATCTAATTAAATCTTATGACTATGATGCCCATCGTCGCTCAGCCAAGAAACGGGATGAGTGGAAAGTAGTTGAGAGAATGAAGTTTACAAATATGTTACTGCAGGAGGATAAGACCAGACTACTAGAAATAGGAGCAGGTGCAGGCATAGACAGCTTGCACTTTATGAATCATAACCTTAGGGTAACAGCCATTGACTTATCTACTGAGATGGTAAAAATTTGTTCTAGAAAAGGAATAGATGCAAGAGTGATGGATCTCTATCATCTTGGTTTCCCAAAGGAGTCATTTGATAGTATATATGCCATGAACTGTTTACTCCATGTACCGAAAGATGAGATCCATCAGGTATTAGTGGAAATTAAACGGGTGATGAAAGGAAATGGGTTATTCTATCTAGGGATTTATGGCGGTAAAAATTTTGAAGGCATTTGGGAAGAAGATTGGTGCGAACCAAAACGATTTTTTTCTTTCTATACAGAAGAAGATATTCACAGTCTATTAAGGCACTATTTTGACATTGAGTACTATAATAAAGTTATCCTCAAAACTAACAAGCCATACTTTCAATCCTTTATTTTAAGGAATAAGACGACTAGAAAGCTTGAAAGCAATGAATGACCCATACATTTCAAAGCATTAGGTTAGAAGTGTTTGGTGACAAAGTTTCATGATGTATATAAGTCAGGGGGCAAGAAATGGCGAAACGAGTGGCCGCTATCTATGACATTTATGGCAATGATTTTGCGTTAGATGCCGTACTGAAAGATATTCAAAAATGTAATGTGGATACAATCGTTGTTGGTGGTGATTTGGCTTGGGGGCCACAGCCGGCGTTAGTGTTGGGACGGTTGATGTCTCTTGATGGCAATGTACATTTTATAAAAGGTATTGCCGATAGAGAGGTTGGAGAACGGTATGGCACTGAACATGGACTAGATGACGGGGTAGCCGAAGTTAATCAATGGTGTGCAGATCAATTAACGAAATCACAGAGAGCGTTTTTAAGTCATTTACAAGAAAGTGTCACGGTTACAATCGATGGAATTGGAGACGTTTTATTTGTACATGGCTCACCTAGAAGTGATGAAGACCCCATACGCAAAGGTACGACAGAAACAGAAATTAAGCCGATGATCACTCAGTAAACACGGAAATGATCGTTTGTGGCAGCATTGATGAAATTTTCGTTAAACTATTCTGTAGATATGCAAATGGCTGATGTAGGTGATTAAACAAATGGATATAACGATTGAGAAATTAAAAGATTCAGATGTCCAACATTTGTATCAATTTGAACGGGACAATCGAGCGTTTTTTGAAACAATGGTACCTAGTCGAGGGGACGAATATTATCATTTAAATACCTTTAAGGTTAGACATGAATCATTACTGAATGAACAAGCGCAAGGATTGGCAACGTACTATTTAATTAAAAACAAACGAGGAGACATACTTGGTAGAGTGAATCTGGTCGATATTAATCAATCTCAAAAAGCAGGCCATATAGGGTATAGGGTTGGAAAGAGCCACGTTGGCAAAGGGATTGGACACAAGGCACTGGGTCTATTATTAGAGTCTATAAGTGAGCTTGACCTAAAAGAGCTCCATGCTAAGACAACGAACAACAACATAGCGTCGCAAAAAGTTCTATACAAGAATGGTTTCAAGCATATAAAAACGGGTGAAGACGAATTTGAAATGAATGGACAAAAGTTGAAGTTTCTCTATTATACCAGGTCGATGACCTCACGTGATTCTTAACAGCACGAAAAAGATTCATCTGCAGTACTGGGAAGAATGTATTGATAAAACATACAAGCCGGTTGATGTCAAAACAGAGGTGGTCATGATTCCAGAAACGATACAACAACAGATGGAAGGGTAGCTGGATATTTTACTGATCGGGTCTTAGCTTCACTGCGAGGCCCGTTTTTTGTTTCGGGTTTGAATGTATACATCTATTTAAAGATTATAATATTCTAGTAAATGACATAGGGAAAAGGGGACACACACATGATCTATTTTGAGTCTGAAAGGTTGTTATTCCGCGATTGGGAGGATAAGGATATTGATATGTTTATCAATATGAATCAAGACCGCGACGTGATGGCGTATTTTGCTCACATGCCGACGGAACCCCAAATAATGACGTTTTTACAAGCCATTAAAGCAGAATTTGAGCAGTATGGATACGGACTATATGCCGTCGAAACAAAGTCAGATGAGAAATGTATTGGCTTTATTGGGTTTCACTGGGCCACATTTGAAGCTGAATTTACACCCTGTATTGAGATTGGGTGGAGATTAGTCAAGGAAGCTTGGGGAAACGGTTATGCTACTGAAGGGGCCAAAGCTTGTTTAGCCTATGGATTTAACGAGTTAAAATTTAAAGACGTCTATAGCTTCACAACCAAATTAAATACGCGTTCCGAGAACGTGATGAGAAAAATAGGCATGTCAAAATGCTTAGAGTTTGATCATCCTAGAGTGGATCGTAATAGTAAATTATTAAGGCATGTACTTTATCATATAGGAAATGAAACAAAGTAAAAAACCGATCAAACATGATGTGCCATTTAAAAAAACAGGCATTATAGGTAAATTGTTTATACTATTTTTTTCATCCTCATCCGATTTGGAAAGAATGTTGGTATGATAATACAACAGCTTAAGGAATTTTCGCAAATAGACAGGAATTACGAAAAGGACATAGAAATCGTAGTGGCAGAGATAAAAAGGGATAACCATGGAGGGAGTTCGTGAATGAAACAGATAAAATGGGGCATTCTGGGCTGTGCCAGTATTGCCCGTAAACAGCTCATACCGGCTATAAAAGAAGTGGATCATGCTGAAGTTGTGGCCGTTGCTAGCCGTTCTCTAGAGCGAGCGAAGGCTTTCGCTGAACAAAATGATATTCCAGAAGCGTATGATAGCTACGAGGCACTTTTAGATCAAGATGACATTGATGCCGTTTACATACCACTTCCAAATCATAAACATGCGGAATGGACGAAAAAAGCAGCCCAAAAAGGCAAGCATGTATTATGTGAGAAACCAGCGGGGCTAAACCAAGCTCAGGTGGAAGAGATGATAGCCGTATGCAAAGAAAACGATGTACAGTTCATGGAAGCTTATATGTATCAGTTTCACCCGCAATGGGAGAAGGTGAGAGAGGTTTTAGACAGTGGGCGCATAGGGGAGATTAAAATTATTCAAGCGCACTTTTCCTTCCCTATGGACGACAAGGAGAATATACGTTTACAACCGGACACAGGTGGCGGTGCCTTATATGACGTAGGATGTTATTGTGTTCACGCTAGTCGTCTGATTATGCAGAAAGAGCCAACGGACGTACGTGCACTGGCCAAATATGCTGACAATGGCATCGTAGATACCTCGTTACAGGCCTTACTTAAATTCGATAATGAATCAATTGCTCACTTTGACTGTTCTTTTGAAGCGGCCAATAGACAGTACGTTGAGGTGGTGGGTGCTGTTGGTACAATCGAAATTGATCTCCCTTTTCGCCCAGATAAAGGAGAGGCTAAGATTAGGGTGGAGGCGAAAAATGAACAGTGGGAAGAAACATTTGAGCCATTTAACATGTATGCCTCGCAGGTCGAGCACTTCTGTGCAGCTATACGTGGAGAGGCCCCGCTTCCGATCGATACAGCGCAGTCTGTACTGAATACGAAAGTGATAGATGTCATCTATGAATCAGCTGGAAGAAAAGTCTAGTCATACGTTGAATAGAGTGTGTTCATATTTCATATCATAATGAGCACATGAGCCTGATTCGATGATCCTGATAGCATCCATCCCCGTGTGAGATGGATGCTTTTTTTGATGATAGATACAAAAAAGCTTCCCCCAGAATGAGATCTAAGGGAAGCGTGAATGATGCATGCTAAACATATATTTTCTCTTTTTTACTAATGAAGATTGTTTACTGTTTATACGTTCACATCTTGTGAATCTTTTTGCTCTACCTTGATATCGTCAGTGAAATGACGTACATCTTCTTCGTTCCAGCATTCCGTATTGTTTAAACCTTTGATACGACTCGCTAAGAAGACAGGGTCCTTGCCTTCTTTTTTCTGCTCTAAATAATCTTGTAAGACAGTAATTGAAATTTTCCCAATAAGGATAAGAGCAATGAGGTTGGTCACAGCCATTAATCCCATAAATAAGTCTGCTAAGCTCCAGACTAGTTCTAAGCTCGCGATAGAACCAAATGTGACCATACCGACAACCGCAAGTCTGAAGACGAACAGGGTAGGCTTACTTTCTTTGATAAATTCAATATTTGATTCCCCGTAGTAGTAGCTCCCGATAATAGAACTAAAGCTGAACAGTAAGATGGCAAAGGCGATAAACGTTGTTGCCCATGCACCGACATGCTCACTCAACGCAAGCTGGGTCACCGTAATACCTTCCATGTTTTCGGAAGGGGTAAATCCAGAAAGTAAAATGATAAACGCGGTCGCACTACAGATAATGATGGTGTCTACAAAAACCCCGAGTGTCTGGATAAACCCTTGTTTGGCAGGGTGACTGACGTCCGCCGTTGCAGCGGCTACAGGTGCACTACCCATACCAGCTTCGTTAGAGAACAATCCACGTTTGACACCGTTTACAATCGCGGCACCAATCGCACCCCCGAATGCTTCGTTCCAACCGAAAGCACTAGATACAATCATACCGATTAAACCAGGAATTTCAGTGATATTAACAATGACCACATATAATGCGAGTAAGATATAAAATACAGCCATCACAGGTACAACAACTTGAGACACTTTAGCAATACGTTTGATCCCACCGAAAATAACGAGGGCTGTGATTAAGGCAATGGAAAGACCAACGACGAGACGATCAATGCCAAAGGCACTATTGAAGGCTTCGGAAATCGTATTAGCTTGTACAGAGACGAAGGCGAGACCAAAAGTGAATATAATGAGGACTGAGAAGATAATACCCATCCATCTCTTACCAAGCGCTTTTTCCATATAATAGGAAGGTCCACCTTTAAACCCACTTGGATCCTTAACCTTATACACTTGGGCTAGGGTACTTTCAACGAAGGCTAATGCGGCTCCGAAAAAGCCCATGACCCACATCCAGAATATTGCACCAGGACCACCTAATGTGATTGCCACAGCAACACCAGCAAGGTTACCTGTCCCAATACGAGAGGCAGCGCCCACACAAAATGCCCCGAAGGAAGACACACGATTCTTGCTACTAGGCTTTTCTTTAAATAGACTAAACATTTCCCCGATATGTCTAAATTGTACGAAGTTAGACCTGATAGTAAAATAAATGCCGAGGATCACTAACAAACCGACGAGTAAATAAGACCAAAGTATTTCATTACTCCCACCAATGAAGGCTTGTAGATACTCTTCAAAGGCTTGTAAAAACTTTGTAAATGAAAACTCCATTATAACCCCCCTAAAAATGTAGCGCATACATAACGCGCCGAAAAATGACAAAATTTTGTCACATTTAGTGTGATACTACCATTGTACCACAAATCTATCAACGATATGCAAAGATGCTTTTATATTATGAAAATTCAGAAAAATAATGTTAAAGCAGTCATACCAAGGGATTGATCCCTCAATATTTGTTTGTTAGTTATTCTTACATGGCAATCAATTTGTCGTTAATTGTCGTCATGTGCTTGTGTGTCATACAATTTCAACCGACCGTCATGGTATGCGATGCGTAATCGGTGTACATGTAAGCTCACTTCTCCTTGATAAAATACCGTCAACCCGTTTACTTTTTGTACATGATCACCCTCTTTTAACTCATCCAGAGTTAGCTTAAATTTTGACAGACCTCACTTGCTTTTTTCGTTATATCCTATTCTGATGCCTTTTTTCTGACGCTTTGCGAGTAGATGCAAAAGAAACTGTTTGGCCTCATCACTTATATACATTTATGACTCCTCCTCGTCCTTTACCACATAATTTTATATTGCACTTTACCTCGTTCACTATTAAAATATAATTCAATTTCCTTATCGAACGTTGGGGCATCATAATAAGCGGGTGGTTCAAGATCATGTTTGCGCACAAACTTTTGAATGGCGTCTTCTAAGGAGCTCGCGGGGATGACATGGTCTATTTCTTCAAATTTTTCGATATCTGAGTGAATGAGTTCGAATGTAAACTTTGTCACAATTAGACTCCTTTCAGTCACTTTTATTCTTGAATTGATAGCATCGTAAGCGGTAAGATCATTCTCATACCGACTCTGACTCGATAAAATAAGCGTAGTCAATTGCAATTATCATAACACGGAAAAAATCTTTATGAATGAGTATACCATATAAACGGATCAAAGGAGAGGAATAGCGATGAGTTGGAAACTTAAGACGTTCAGTGAATTATCTAAGCAGGAGCTCTATGACATCATAACGGCGAGAATTAATGTTTTCGTTGTGGAACAAGATTGTCCTTATCCAGAATTAGATGGCAAAGATCAGGATTCCTACCATTTGTTTTATATAGAAGAAAAAGGTGCGATAGCCGCCTATTCCCGTATTCTACCACCAGGTGTGGCTTATGATGAAGCGTCGATTGGCCGCGTGATTGTAAATAAAAAGTATAGAGGAAAAGGACTAGCAAAAGACATGCTCCGTCAGGCACTAGATATGATTCACTATAAACTAGATGCTAAAAGGGTGAAGATTCAAGCTCAACAATATTTGCAACATTTTTACGCTTCCTTCGGTTTTAAGTCCGTATCAGATATGTATTTGGAGGACGGTATACCGCATGTCGACATGCTGTTAACACTAGATGATGAGATATCAGCAGATCATGATCATATTAGGTCATGACCGTCAACACGCGAAATCGCGAATAAATCCCGAAAGGCAAATCTCAAGAAGTAGATAATAGGGAAAGAATACTGTTGATATAGCGATGAACGTCTCTTAACTCATTCGTCAAGTTTGACTCGATGGTAGAGAACACCGCTTTTCCGTTTTGGTTCAAAAAATAGTTTCTATGGCTTCTAGTGTCCGGGTCTGCCCAAGTACTGTAAACGAGAGAAAATTCAACGCTTTCAGGGTCGTATTTTTGTGGGTTTTCCATGCGGCGTAAAACGTCATAAAAGTACCCCTCGCTTACATACCAAACAAAGCAATCCTTGATATAACGGTAGACATGCCCTCCGTGGATGCCTTTGGGGTGTTGCTGCAATTCTCGCAATGTCAGATACCGGACCAGGTCTCGCACATTAATCACTCTGCTTACGAATTTGCGATCCTCCTCACTGAGTGTCATTTCCAGGGCGTGCGCCTTCTGTCTTTGAGGATGAATGACTTGCTCTAGCATCATGTCTAGTATCTTTTTTATCGTCTCAAATCGCTGTAGATGTAACGTTAGAAAATGTTGATAATCTTGCTCACCTTTGGACGTGATCGCATAATAGTAGCTTCTGCCCGACTTTGTTTGTGCTACAGTGCCGTTACGATGCATGCCTTTTAATGTTTGGTACACATACATGCGCGATCGCCGCTTGAAGGGCAGAGCTTGCTCCATAAGATTAAACAGTTGGTTCGCATTACGTTGGTGACCATAACGTAATTGTTTCAGGACAAACAAGGTAATCAGTTGTTTTTGGCTAAGACCGAATGCGGTCTCATTGATTTTGCTATTATCCTTCGATTGATTGGCCAAAATGAAACCTCCTTACAATCATCACAGTGATCGACCGTCTGACAATGTACCTTAAATGTATTATATCATATACCTCGTTAGAATACATAAACATTTAAAGAAAACGTATCCCTTCAAATCAACTTTGATTCACAAGAGAAACTTTTCATGTATCTAGAAAAATTAAGTGCATTATTTGTTTAAAGTGTTGAAATAAAATAGGTATAAAGGGCCAAAAAATGGTTGTTCCTTCATAAAAGGTATGATTTAATGGAACTAAATAAATACAAGTAAGCGGATATACTGGTAATAGATGTTTAAATACCTAACAATATTAAAATTAACGGACATAGAATCATACCCTAGTAACGAAAAATATAGAGTGGTGCTAGAACTCCTTTCTTTAAATGCTCTATTTCTGCTTAAAGCCTGCTTCTATTGACATGTAATGCCTGCAAAACTAAAAGATTACACGGTGGCCAATATAAGGCTTTTTAATTTATGAATAAGGGAGGGGTATGTATGAAGTCGACTGGTATTGTAAGAAAAGTGGACGAGTTAGGTCGGGTGGTCATACCTAAAGAACTTCGTAAGACACTCGAGATCAGGGAAGGAGATCCTTTGGAGATATTAGTGGATGGCGAACATATTATTTTACGTAAACATATTTCCCGTCAAGCTTGTATCTTAACTGGGCATATCTCTGAGGACAATCTTACGTTACACGATGGGCAGATTGTGCTAAGCCCAGAGGGTGCCAACCAAATGCTAAAAGAGTTGAAAAAGCACTTAGATGAATAACCATCTCTATTGACTGTACGTCGGTCATCGGTGTCTTCACATGAGTTCAAGAATTTGATGAGTAAGAAGGACAATTAAGATGTAGCCTGTATCTTATGAGTACAAAGTGCAATGTCGCTATTTGCTCGTGAGAAACAGGCTACTTTTTTCATGTTTTCTCAACAAAATATACTGAGCGTCTGAAGGACTTTTGAGGTCGCTGTCGAAAAAAGGACAGATAAAAGAAATTGTCTTCTAATCAAGATAAATGGCACTATTATAGCTTTCGACGCTCATTATAAATTGAAAGGGGTAGTAAGTATGAAAAAATTATTATTTTTTATCATTTTCTTCGCTGCTCTTTATTACTTTTCAGGTACTGCTACGGATGTATTCTATCAGCTCTTACCAGAATGGATGCGTTAGATAATGTATTAATAACCTTTATAGGTTTGCTTGAAAAGGTACAAATAATCTGATTTTGTCATTGTTCTCACATTACTCGGTGTCGAACCGTTCGCTTCAGCCGCCTCAGCGAGTTGATTAAAGTCATGCTCTTTGACTTGGGCAAAAGAAGATAGTGAAGGGATCGACAAATCTAGGGCAAGTTGTTTCATTTCTTGGACTAAAATGTCAGTAGCTTCGTGATCATCTTGTGTTGAAGTGAGTCCTATTGTGCGAGCGATGTTGGCATGCTTGGTGATGTCCGTCTGAGCATTATATGCCAGTACGTATGGTAGAAAAATAGAGTTGGCCACACCATGTGCAATATCATAACGGCCACCAATGGCTTCGGCCATGCAATGCACCGAGGCCACGTCAGCATGGGAGAAAGCCATACCAGCAATCGTTGAACCTATCATGAGGTTGTATCTCGCCCTTTCATTAGTCCCATCTTCGAAGGCGGCTCGCAAGTGTGGAAATATATAGTGCATCGCTTGTAAGGCTAATCCATCCGATATGGGATTTGCCCTTTTACAAGTGTACGCTTCAATGGCGTGAACTAAAGCATCCATACCGGTAGACGCTGTTAACGAGGGTGGAAGCGCATGAGTTAACGTTGGATCTACAATGGCTAGCTTTGGGGCGATCTTGACGTCTTTTATCGTCAATTTCTCCTTACGTGTTGTATCGGTAATCACGGATGAACGTGTCACTTCAGCTCCAGTACCAGCCGTCGTAGGTATGGCCACAACTGGTGTGACGTCACCTAGTATTTGGTCTCGTCCTTGGTAGTCCTGAGGACGTCCGCCCAGACGCTGTAAGATGGCAATCGCTTTAGCTGAGTCTATAACAGAGCCACCGCCTAAAGCCAAAATGACCTCGGCTGCAAATCGTTGCGCCGCTTCCCCTCCCGCCATACAATCTGTATCTCTTGGATTCGGTTGTACTTGTGTAAAGACGTCAGTGATATAGCCCTCTCGTTGTAATACTTGTTCCAGCTCCTGGACATAACCTGCCTGTTGTATGCCTGAGTCTGTGACAATGAAAATACGTTGACACAGTATAGAGGACTTAAGGTACATCCCCGTTTTTCTAAAAGTATCGTTCCCCGCACGAATGATGGTTGGTAAGTGAAAGTCTATTGTCATACACGTAGGCCTCCTATGTAAGTGGTACCATATAAACTGTTTTTGATTATTTATGATATAGTCAGAATCTTTTGTCTTAGTGTAACACAATATTTAGGACCAAACACTATTAAACGATAGACACTTGACGCATAAAATATTTCCCGAGCAAGCGCAGGAAGTGACAAGCGCTAGTCTAACAAGGGGAAAATATGTAGAAGGATGAAGAGGGAAGAAGGGTACTGTCTATTATGAATAAAAATAGTAGATAAGGAACATATGTACGTGTTATAATGTGGTTGGTATACCCAAAATATACCATATGAGGAAAGGGAGGATGTTCATGATGTCCAATGCGGTCAATACGTTACGTGATGTTTTGTTACACGAGATGGAGGTCGGGATCAAGAGTAGTACCAATCTTATTAAAAAGGTAAAAGAGGAGCACTGGGACTATCAACCTGCTGATCATATGAACAGTCTGCGACACTTGATGTGGCATCTCGTGTCTATCCCAGAGGTTGATTTAACAATTATGCAAGAGAAGGGTGAAGGAGACGTCCGTACTATAGAAGGATATTATAAGCGTTTAGAAACAGCTGAAGATTTGGCTGAGGAGATGTATAAGGGGTTTGAAAAGTTAAAAACGTACATGACATCTCTATCTGATGAAGCGTTTCTAAATAAGGAGACAACCGCTTTTTATTCTGAAAGTGGGCACACACAAGCCACATGGTTAACAGAAACGGCGACCCATATCTTCCACCATCGTGCGCAGCTATTTAACTACATGAAACAGTTAGATTACGATGTGAACATGTTTGACTTATACGTTAGTGTATAGCGTGGCCTGCTATAATTTTTGGGGGACTTAATCAATTATTCTAGTTCTTACATGAAATAGAATCAAAGACAGGAGTAATAGCGTGAACATTCATTCGTGAATAATTAAAGTGTTTTTAAACAAAGGAGGAATTAATATGAATTCAATTGATTTAATTATATTAAATTTTACTGAAGTTAGAAGAAGAAGCATAAAAGTCTGGACATCTATCCCAGAAGAAAAGCTCCATTGGAAGCCAGATGACAAAGCATTGAACTGCTTAGAAATGATTAGACACGTACTCGAAAGCGAACATTATTATCACCTGGCTATAAAAAATAAAGGTAGTTTAGCTGTTTTTGATTCACCTTTCGAAAATCGACCTTTTACATCTGTAAATGCAGAATTAGAATTTGCAGAACCTTATCGAAACCAGTTCATGGATACAATTAAGTCATTTTCAGAAGACGATTTAATAAACATAAAGATTGATCGCTCAGAATCAGGTTACATAAGAGATTTGGGGGACATGCTTTTACGTATTGCTTATCATGAATCAGTTCATACTGGTCAGTTATTAGATTATTTAAGAACAGCAGATGTTCCAAGAGTCCGTATCTGGGATTAATACTATACAATTGGTGCTATCACAATAGTGATGCGCCTTTTTTATTGTACAGTTATCGTTAACTACAACTCTAACAGAGGATTTTGAAATTGGCTCTCATTATTTTTAAGAGAGTTTTATTTTCACACAATTACACGGGCTTAGCTCTTTTTCTTTAAAAGTTTATTAATGTTCTATATGCTAAGTTACGTTACAATAATTTAAGAAACACATTATTCTATCAGTAACATAATAGTTTTAATCTATTTATTGGAGTGAAAAAATGTCTGACTTAAAATCATATTTCTATGATATTATCCCTATTAAATTCGAGGCTTCTGAAACAGAAAGAGAACAAATACTTAATCAGTATCCACCACCCGTATTACCTAATAATGATGAGAACTTTAATATACAAAATGAAGTCCAAGGAAATAATGTGAAGATTCGAGTACTCCTTAACGAATATAATGTTCAACTAACTAAAGCTAACAAACAGTTTCTAAAAATGAAATTTAGTAATAACGCAGGAATAATTAATGCAAAAATGTGGGATAACCAAGGGGCTGTTGAGAAGAATCAACCTCTGTTAGAAGAGCATTCTATTTTTGATATTGAAGGTATTGTTGATGAGTTTCGAGGACTTAAATCACTAACTATAAATCAAATCGCTCCATGTACAGAAGATATCAATCCTTTTTCATTATTGGCATATACTAAACAAAACATAGAAGAACTTACTGTCGAGCTATTTTCATACATTTATGAACTAGCCTCACCTTTTAAAGATATTGCCTTAGCAGCAATGACTCGCTTTTGGGATCAATTTAGAATTAGGCCAGCAGCAAAGGGCTACCACCATAATTATTTAGGTGGATTACTAAAGCATACAATTGGGTTAATGAGATTTGCAAGATATATCTTAAAAATTGAAGAGAATCACTACAAAGCAACAATGAAACTTATAAGCATTGTTGAAAAAGCATACAAAAATGAGTTATGGTCTCAACTGCAAACAGACGGTAACCCACAACAACTAATTTGGAAGGACACTATAGATCATCTTTATAATATGCTACAGGGTATGATGAAGTATAAAGATACTCAACCTAACTATGATTTAATTATGACTAGTATTCTATTTCATGATATTGGAAAGTTGTTAGAATATGATCATGCCGGAAAAACATTTGATGAATTTCAATTTTTATTTCCTACAGCTGATCAGTCAAATACAACAAATCGAAAACAAACTGGTATCACTATGGATGAATTAGGAGTAATGGTAGGGCATATTCCTTATGGTGTACTTATTCTTACCAAGATTATTGAAAATGAGAACATTCATATATCTTTAGAGAATATTCACCAAATGACTCACTGTATTCTCTGTCACCACGGTCTCCCGGAGTGGGGATCATGTATTCGTAATCCACAGTCAATAGAAGGCTACATTATTCATATTGTAGATTTTTTAGACAGCAGATATGAGAACACGGAAGCTGTAAAATAGTACTAAGTTAAAAAACCTTCCTCACTGATTAACATGAATTTTAGTAGCCTTTGTTCTAAGGATACGGTAGAATTTTGGTAAGCCATCGTTTCAACTCCTTTTGGTTTGCTAGGCCCCTATTTGGAGTTGCCGATGGCTTTTCCTGTATCTTTTTGCGAACTTAATTGAACGTCGTTTCATCTGTCGCAAGTAAAGCTTTGATATCATCAGCACTCAGGGAGTGGAGTGTCGTGTCTCCAGGTTGGATAATCTCCTCTACGAGTGCTTTTTTCTTTTCATGTAAAGCTAGGATTTTTTCCTCAATGGTCCCATTCGAAATGAGCTTGATGACCTGGACATTTTTCGTTTGCCCATAGCGATATACACGATCTGCCGCTTGATCTTCGACCGCTGGATTCCACCATGTATCGTAGAGAATAACGGTATCGCCTCCGATTAGGTTGAGTCCAGTGCCACCTGCCTTTAATGAAATGAGAAACAGAGCTTTACCCCCGTTGTTAAACTTATCAGCGAGAGCCACCCGTTCTTTACTTGGGGTTTGTCCGTCTAAATAGTAATAAGACCATTCACGTTGGTCGAACGCTTCTTTTATAATACTGAGCATTGAAGTGAATTGTGAGAAAATAACAATGCGCTGTCCTGCTGCTAGAGCATCATGGACGTATTCTAAGAGACGTTCAAGCTTGCCAGAACCGTATGTCTGTCCCTCTTCTAAAACTAAGGCAGGATGACAACAGATCTGTCTTAGCCTGGTGAGGCCCGCCAGTATTTCCATTCTCCGTTCTTGAAATTTATTTGTTGTGACGGCATCATCGATTTCTTTCGTTAATTGCTTGACTTGAGCCACGTATAACTTCTTTTGCTCAGTTGTTAGGTCCGTGTACTGTACAGATTCCATTTTGTCTGGTAATTCGGTTAGAACATCTGATTTTAATCTTCTGAGTATGAAGGGTCTTACTCGTTTTGCGATCTCTTTGTGACTGAGATTTTTGAACTTCTGCTTTGATCCTAAAATACCGGGCATGAGGGTTTCAAATAAGGTGTATATTTCGTCAATTTGATTCTCTATCGGTGTGCCGCTCAGAGCGTACACTTTCTGTGTACGTATCGCGCGGACTGCTTTTGTCGTTTTGGTCGCCTCGTTTTTTATCGCTTGTGCTTCATCAAGGATCAAAGTTGTAAAAAGCATCGCGTGATATAAATCCACGTCTCGCTGCATTAATGGGTAGGATGTAATCCACACGTCCATGTTGTCTGTGGTGCTCAACGCTTCTTGTCGAGCGTCCTTTGTACCTGCAACAACCCTCACATTCAGACGAGGGGCAAAGCGATGGATTTCCTTTTCCCAGTGATACACGAGACTCGCAGGACAGATAATCAAAGCTTGAAAATCGTTTTTGGCTTCCACCTCTGACAGCAGATAAGCGATGGTTTGCACGGTCTTTCCAAGTCCCATATCATCCGCTAGTATGCCACCTAAACCATAATGAGATAATGTTTTTAACCATCGGAAGCCAGCGACCTGGTAGTCTCTTAGATCTGCTTGAAGTGACTCGGGTACAGGGTGGTCACTGAAGGCAGGTTTGTCTATATCCGTGAGTAAACGATGCAACCGACCAGATATTCTTTTGCCAGCCCCTTCAGGATCTAACGTGAACGCGTGATATAGAGGGACGGACATATCCTTTTGTATGTTTTGATCTGCCGGAGATATAGTATCAAGCACATCACTCAAAGGTTTGAATTGCTCGTGTTGGAGGGGGACAAAGGACCCCGAAGCCAAACGATAGTACTTTGCGTTACTTTGCATCGCTTTTAATAATGGTACAAGCTCTTCATCAGGTATCCCATCTATGGAGAATGACAAATCAAGCCAATGCGTATCTGTGTCAATGTCCATGCTGACCGAGGGCGGGGTAGATGGGGTGACCAGAATTTGTCGTACCTCTTTTGTCATATAGACTTCCATCTCATGTTGTAAGCGAGGTAAGTTTTCGACTATAAAATAAAAAATATTTTCCCATCCACTAAGGTATAGTTTGCCACTACGAGTCGTAAATGCGGTATGGGACAATAGAGAAAGAATAAGCCCCTCTTTTTCAACATCTCGAGCAATGATGGTTGGTGAATCCCTGTGAACCTCATGACTGAACGGATTTCGTTCATGCTGACCATACCGAAACGTCACCTGGCCTTCTAGAACATGATCGTTCATGGCTAAGTGAAGGACGGCCTGTAAAGGCTCAGTCTCTAAATTTGCTGCCAAAGATTCATGCAAGCTCACCTGTCCGATCTGACGTAGATTAGGGAGAACGTAAGAACAAAAATCTTCTAGGTCTGAAGGCGGTATCGTATCAATGACGTTATTTCGTTGTAGTTGTGAGCCGATCATTTCTAGTTGTTTGGCTTGTTTTTCACTTAAAGTGTATAGCGTGTCTTGGTGTAGGAGTGTGTGATACGAGGCATAGGTAAAGACGTAATTGGCTGCATTTTCTAATGTCAGGAGCGTATCTCGGCCCGCTTTTCTTTTACGCAAATGAAAGGAAAATAAATAGGAATGGTCAAGCTCCTGTATGTGTACATGTCTACGCTGGTCGCTGGCGGTCGTGACAACTAAGGTTTGTCCATGCAGATGCTGTATTAACTCTTTCATAGCCACATCTGGGATAGGGAAGCCCCGTTTATTCTCTTGGCGGTTGGATATGTACAGGGCGTCGTTTTCCTGAATACGATACAGGGTGAGGATATACTCAGCGACCTTTTTATCTTCGTTGGACAAAACATGCTTGTCCGGTTCGTAGCTGAATCGATCCGAAAATGTATAAGGCTCTCGTTCTAGCAAAGCAGTGAGAAACGCTTCAATATCTTTAACGACGTAGAGACGTCCCACACCGACTCTCATTTTTAACTCCACGCGATGTGCGAAGTGGATGCGTCTACGTGCCTGAAAGAATTCCAATTCATACTCAAAATTGAGTTGTTCACGTTCTAGGGGATCTAGAGGCTGCTCAACTTCGGTTTCGAATGTCTGTTGATATAGTTCAACCATACGGCTGCGTATAGGGATTTGGGAATCCGAACGATATTGCATTAGCGTAGGGATAAAATACATGGGTTGTCCTCCTAGTCGTTGAAGGTGAATCTTGGCTCTATTTTATCATTTTTACAGGTTTAAAGACATTTCATAACCGTTTGATTTGTGAGAAATGGATGACAGCTATGCAACGTTATAATAAGATGATAGTGATAAACGAATTTATTTATGCATAAAATCGGGCAAAGGAATGAGGTTGATAAGATGAAAGTAGACAAGAGGGTATTTGCAGAGCATGATGGGCAAACGGTACACGCATACACCCTACATAACGATAAAGGGATGCAACTGACGTGTATAGACTATGGGTGTGTCATCACCGAATGGTTAGCACCTGATCATCAGGGTCATTATGAAAACGTTGTCTTAGGCTTTGACCATATAGATGATTATGAGGAACATTCACCGTATTTTGGTGCCATAATAGGACGAGTAGCTGGGCGAATTAAGGACGCTAGTTTTGATTTAGAAGGGCGCTCGTACACGTTAGCTCAAAACGATGGCCAAAACCATCTTCATGGTGGTGTAAAAGGTTGGGACCGTGTCTTATGGAAAGGGGAGCCCTTCCAAACGGAACAGGAAGTAGGCGTTGTCTTCACTTATACTAGTCCTGACGGGGAGGAAGGTTACCCAGGCCAGGTTGAAGCTAAGGTGACATATACGCTCCATGAAGATGATGCGCTCACCATAGAATACGATGCCCAACCGAATCAAACGACGATCATTAATATGACGAATCATACGTACTTTAATTTGAGCGGCGACCTACAACGTGACGTATTACAGCACGAATTAATGATTAAGAGTGACGAATTTCTTGAGCTAGCAGATGATCTGATCCCAACAGGAGCGTTCATTGATGTCACGAATACGCCATTCGATTTCCGCCAAGGAAGAAAGATCGTAGACGGCGTGAAATCACAACATCCACAGAATATTTTAGCTGGTCGTGGCTATGACCACCCCATGCGTTTATCTGTGAACAATACTGAAGAAATTCAGCTCATGGATAAGCAGAGTGGCCGTAAACTTGTGGTTGAAACGGATCAACCAAGTGTGGTCCTATACACTGGTAATATGTTAGACAATCAATTTAAAATTAGAGGCGTCCCATCTCGTAAATACTTAGGCCTATGCTTAGAGACTCAAAAGCTGCCAGATGCGATTCATCACCCCGAATTTGAGAGTACGGTCGTCAAAGAAGGACAACGGTATCGTGCTAAAACCACTTATACTTTTAGCGTGGTCTCATAACCAGGTTAAGCGTGAAGTGCGAAACATGACTCATGTAAGCTTGTCTTTAAATCACTGTGAAGCCTTTAAAGTGAAGGGTTTGTCCTTCACTTTTTTTTATGGCTGTTGTCGTCAGATGTCTATCATTTTGATAAAAAATTAGTACCAAGTCATAGTATGTAGTGTTATTATTAAGTTATGTGGTCATTTATTGTTATATTTATTAGCTTATAATCAAATAATAACTTCAGAGGTGGAACTTTGTGAATCAATCTAAAGCACGTATTACTGCGATCGGGTCATACGTCCCTGAACGTATACTACGCAATCAAGATTTAGAGCAGATGGTCGAAACCAACGATGAGTGGATTACACAGCGAACAGGGATGAAGGAACGACGAGTCGCAGCTGAAAATGAATTTTCCAGCGACCTTGGCTTTAAAGCGGTACAGGATTTAATGGCCCGTTATGACCAAACAGTAGCTGATGTAGACATGGTCATTGTCTGTACGGTTACGCCTGATTACATCATGCCCAGTGTCGCTGCTCATATACAAGGGAAACTAGGAATTCCACAAACGGGTGTCTTAGATCTTAACGCGGCTTGTGCAGGCTTTACTTACGGATTGCACGTTGCCAACAGCTTGATATCGTCCGGCTTACACCAAAAAGTACTGGTTATCGGTGCGGAAACGATGTCTAAAATCATTGATTACAAGGATCGTTCAACGTGTATTTTATTTGGTGATGGGGCGGGGGCTATGCTTCTGGAATACGACGAAGCGCAGCCAAGCTTTGTTTCCCATCATCTTGGGGCCAAAGGGGAAGGCGGGATGAACTTATACGGTACCCACCTTTCGACACAGATGAACGGGGAAGTGTTGGACAATCCAGGCTATCTGGTACAGAACGGTCGAGAAGTATACAAATGGGCTGTATCTACTATACCGGTCGGGATGAAGCGCCTTATCGAAAAAGCAGGCTTAAATATGAATGATGTAGACTGGTTTGTCCCACACAGCGCTAACCTCAGAATGATTGAATCGATATGTAAGAAAGTTGGCTTTCCTATAGATCAAACACTGACAAGCCTTGTACAGTATGGTAATACATCATCAGCTTCAATTCCTTTAGCCTTAGATGCAAGCGTTCGTGAAGGAAAATTGAAAAAGGAAGATCATGTCTTGCTGTATGGATTTGGCGGGGGACTCACCCATGCAGGACAGCTGATAAAATGGCACCTATAAAAGGGTGCTTTTTTTAATGAGCTCATGGTATGTGTTCAATCCTCTTAACGTGTATAATGAGGGTATACATAATAGAAGGTAAGGTTGATAACATGAGTATTTTTACTGTTGAAAACTTAACAAAAACACATGGCGAAAAAGTTTTATTCGACCATATTTCTTTTACTATTAAAGAAAAACAACGTATCGGGTTAATCGGAGTGAATGGCACGGGGAAATCAAGTCTTTTAAAAGTTTTAGCAGGGCTAGATACAGCAGAAGAAGGCCATATCAAACATGCCAAGCAGTTTCATGTTGAATACCTTCCGCAAGTGCCTGCTCTGGATGAGGACCTCACCGTGCTGGAACAAATTTATTACGGCGATTCTGACATCATGCGCGCCCTAAGGGCCTACGAACAAGCGTTAATGGCTTTAGAGCGAGATCCTCAAAACGAGACGAAGCTCAATCAGCTTATGGTTAAACAACAGAAGATGGATGAAAACGACGCATGGGAAGCGAACGCTAACGCCAAAACCGTCCTCAATAAGTTAGGCATCACTGACTACGATAAAAAGATAAATGCACTGTCGGGTGGTCAAAAGAAGAGAGTAGCCATTGCCAAAGCGCTGATTCAACCTGCAGATCTACTGCTACTAGATGAACCGACCAACCACTTAGATAACGAAACGATTGAATGGCTAGAAGAGACGTTGGCGCAGTATCCCGGCGCATTAATGGTCGTGACGCATGATCGGTATTTCCTCAATCGTATGACCAACTCTATCTTTGAGCTGGACCAGGGAGAATTGTACGAGTATGTGGGTAATTATGAGACGTTTTTAGAGAAAAAAGCTGAACGGGAAGCGCAAGCATTAGCGACCGAAAGTAAACGACAGAATCTGTTGAGGCGAGAACTTGCTTGGCTCAAAAGGGGAGCGAAAGCACGGTCCACTAAACAAAAAGCGAGAATTCAACGTATCGATCAGATCAAGGAGCAAAAAACGCACACAGTCCACCAGGATATCGAGATGAGTACCGGTTCAACCCGGTTAGGAAAAAAGGTCATTGAGTGCGAAAATGTGTCCAAGCGTTATGAAAAAACGACGGTCATCCAGGATTTTGATTATTTAGTTCAGCCGGGAGACCGTATCGGTATCATTGGTCCGAATGGCAGTGGTAAAACCACGTTATTAAACCTTATAGCCGGAAAGGTATTACCGGATGAAGGAACAATAGACATTGGTGAAACGGTTAAAATAGGGTACTACACGCAAGAGAACGAAGACATGGACGTCAATATGCGCGTCATCGAGTATGTGAGAGAAGGGGCAGAAGTGATCCACACCGTTGACGGGCAAGCCATTACCGCTGAACAAATGTTAGAACGTTTCTTGTTCCCTCGCCCCACACAGTGGAACATCATTAACAAACTTTCCGGAGGGGAGCGTCGACGCTTATACCTTTTGCGGGTATTAATGGAAGAGCCTAATGTGCTCATCCTCGACGAACCCACCAATGACCTTGATGTGCAGACATTAGCAATCTTAGAAGACTACCTTGACCATTTTCCTGGTGTCGTCATCACCGTCTCACACGACCGCTATTTTCTCGATCGTGTTGTCGATGACCTGATCGCCTTTGAGGGAAGTGCACATCTAAGACGGTTTACAGGGAACTACTCTGCTTACCTTGAAACGAGGAAGTCTGAACGAGCAGAAGAAATGACCCTTCAACGAGCACAGGAGAAAGAAAAACAGAAAGAAAACAAAGCCACAGCTCCTCCCAATAAAGAAGGGCGTCAAAAGTTAACGTACCATGAACAGCAAGAATGGGATGGGATCGAGGAGCGTATTGCTTCATTAGAAGAACAACAGGCATCCATTGAACAACGAATCAGCGAAGCTGGTAGTGATATTGCTCAAGTGAGTGATTTATATGAGGAGCAAAAGAAAGTAGAGAACGAATTGGAACAGGCGATGGAACGTTGGACTGAACTGTCGCTTATTGTTGAAGAGATTGAAGAGAACAAGAATAACAAGAGGTACAAAAAAGACTAATTAAGAATGATAACTGAACAAGAACAATAACAGTAAAATAATAAAAAAGCCTGGGACGGTATTCGATCCCAGTTTTTTTGTGAGGGACGAAGTAAAATATTCCCCCCCTACTTGTTAAGTTAGCACTTTGTTCATTCGATAGACAAACTAACTTTTAACTGTTACAATATGTTTGTCAGTACATCTATGATAGAGCTACACACACTAAGTTGTCTAAAATTGAAAGTAAAATGTTCAGAAAATTAGAATGATAAGAAAAACAGGAGGTCGTTGGTATGTCTTATTTTAAAAACATGAACAAGGTCACATTTGAAGGGCCAAAGTCGTCTAACCCGTTTGCTTTCAAATACTATAACCCGGAGGAAACGATTAACGGAAAAACGATGGAGGAGCTTCTACGTTTTTCAGTGGCTTATTGGCACACTTTTGTTGGAGACGGTAGCGATCCTTTTGGTGCTGGGACCATGATCCGTGAATGGGATCAGTATACGGGTATGGATCTAGCCAAAGCGAGAGTTGAAGCGGCTTTTGAATTATTTGAGAAATTAGATGTTCCTTTTTTCTGTTTTCATGATGTCGATATCGCGCCTGAAGGGCAGAATCTGAGAGAAACATACGCCAACTTAGATGACATTGTAGCCATGATTAAAGACTACATGAAGACAAGTAAGACAAAGCTCTTGTGGAATACGGCCAATATGTTCACGCATCCACGCTGGTTACATGGTGCGGCAACGTCACCAAACGCGGATGTGTATGCTTATGCCGCCGCGAAAGTGAAAAAAGGACTAGAAATAGGGAAAGAACTAGGCGCAGAAAACTACGTGTTCTGGGGTGGACGTGAAGGTTATGAAACACTATTGAATACGGATATGAAGCAGGAGTTAGATAACTTAGCACGATTCTTCCATATGGCCAAGGATTACGCCAAAGAGATTGGCTTTGACGCTCAATTCTTGATTGAACCGAAACCGAAAGAACCAACGAAGCACCAATACGATTTCGACGTGGCCACTGGATTAGCCTTCCTACAAAAGTATGACTTAACTGATACGTTTAAGTTTAATGTTGAGGCGAACCACGCCACGCTTGCGGGGCATACGTTTGAGCATGAATTACGTGTGGCGCGCATTAATGGCATGTTAGGGTCTGTTGATGCCAACCAAGGCGACACGTTACTGGGATGGGATACGGACGAGTTTCCAACGGATCTATATGCCACAACATTAGCGATGTACGAGATATTGAAAAATGGCGGGCTAGGTACAGGTGGTCTTAACTTTGATGCCAAAGTGAAGAGAGGCTCCTTTGATCAGGAAGATTTATTCCACGCACATATTGCTGGTATGGATGCTTTTGCCATTGGAGCAAAGGTAGCCCAGCGTCTCATCGAAGACGGCGTTTTAGACAGTGTGGTAGAGGACCGCTATAGCAGTTATACCAAAGGGATTGGGCTAGAGATTGTGGAAGGACAAACAGATTTTCATCAACTCGAGCAGTATGCCCTTGAGCTCGGTGAGGTTGGAAACAAGTCCGGCCGTCAAGAGAAACTAAAAGGCATAATCAATCAATACTTACTCGAGGCGTACACAGGGGTTTATGCTTCATGAGGTACGTTATAGGTGTTGATCTTGGCACAAGTGCCGTTAAAGTGATGTTAATGAACGAAGAAGGGCTTGTTTGTGATACGGTGTCCAAATCCTATCCACTCATCCAGAAAAAATCCGGGTATAGTGAGCAGGCCCCCCAAGAATGGGTTGACAAGACAACGGAAGCGATTAAAACATTAGTCAATCAGATGGAAGGACATGTCGATCAAATAGAAGGCATTAGCTTTTCAGGACAGATGCATGGTTTGGTTTTACTTAATGAAGATCATCACGTGCTTCGAGAGGCCATACTATGGAATGACACTAGAACGACGGAGCAGTGTCAGCAAATCTATGATCTCGTTGGTCCGGATAAACTCCTTCAAATAACGAAAAACCCGGCTCTGGAAGGCTTTACGTTACCAAAACTTCTCTGGGTGAAGCAACACGAGCCGGACATTTACAGCCAAGCAGCTGTGTTCTTGTTACCGAAGGATTACTTACGCTTTGTCATGACGGGGCAATTACATAGTGAATACTCCGATGCAGCGGGCACACTCTTGTTAGACGTTGCTGAGAAGCGCTGGAGCAAAGAGATCTGTGACCTCGTGGGGGTAGAGCCTCACCTGTGTCCTCCTTTAGTGGCTTCTCATGATAGCGTAGGAACCATCACTAAAGCGTTTGCCCAAGCCACAGGTTTGTCCTCAACGACGAAGGTGTTTGCTGGTGGAGCGGATAATGCCTGTGGGGCCATAGGTTCAGGGATCCTTTCACAAGGGAAAACGTTATGTAGCATTGGCACATCAGGTGTTGTCCTCTCTTATGAAGAGAGGAATGACCTGGACTTTGAGGGAAAAGTGCATTACTTCAACCATGGTGAAGCGCAAGCCTTTTATACGATGGGGGTGACCCTCGCCGCAGGGTACAGCTTAAGCTGGTTCAAAGACATCTTTGCAGCAGATGAGGATTATGAGCGTTTACTCGCAGGGCTAGAAGAGGTGCCCATTGGGGCAAACGGCCTGTTATTTACACCTTATCTGGTCGGTGAACGAACGCCACATGCAGACGCAACCATTCGCTCAAGTTTTATTGGCGTTGAGGCGTCACATAAACGAAAAGACTTTACGCGGGCCATTATTGAAGGCATCACTTTTTCACTCAATGAATCTATCGCCATATTCAGGGCAAACGGTAAGAAGATAGACAGAATCGTCTCTATCGGTGGCGGAGCCAAGAACGAGACTTGGTTACAAATCCAAGCGGATGTCTTTGACGCTACGATCGTCAAACTGGCTAACGAACAAGGCCCTGCTGTTGGAGCAGGCATGCTTGCCGCCTATGGCTGCGGATGGTTTGATAGCTTACAGCAGTGTGCTGATGTTTTCACAACGGAAGCGCAAGTATATGAGCCAATCCCTGAGAATGTGGCCAAGTATAAAACGTTGTTTAAAATTTATCAAGACATTTATACCCAAACAAAGGATCTAAACGAGGCGTTACAAACATTTAGACCTCAATAGGTTGAGCGAGGCCCTTCTTTTATCAGGAGATCATTGTTCATAAAAAACGATTGATTCAATCATAAATCTCTATTTTACCACTAAAACGTTAGGAGCTATAATGACTATAGTAGCTTCAAAGACATAATAGAATAGAGGTTTTGTAAATGAATCATGATCCTAAAGCTTTACTGATCGGGACTTGGTACGGTATCTTGGCTTATATACTTTGGGGCATCCTCCCGATTTATTGGAAACTACTCGAACACGTGCCCGCAGGTGAAGTGTTATCCCATCGTATCGTATGGTCACTAGTCTTCATGATTGTCGTTCTTATCCTAATGAAAAAGTGGGGCACGTTTGTAAAAGATCTTAAGGAGATTTTTAAACAGAAAAAGCTAGTCCTGGGTACTTTGCTGGCCTCAATTTTGATCAGCATTAACTGGTTTACATATATCTACGCTGTGAATACAGATCGCATTATCGAAACCAGTTTAGGGTATTACATTAACCCTTTAATTAGCGTGCTCCTCGGTGTTCTAGTATTAAAAGAAAAGCTTTCTTTTTGGCAAATGATATCCTGCATCCTGGCCCTCATCGGCGTATTATATTTAACAATTCAGTTTGGGTCCTTTCCATGGATGGCTTTTTGTTTAGCCATAAGCTTTGGTCTTTATGGATTAGTGAAAAAAATGGTCAACTTAGGAGCTATGACGGGCTTAACAATTGAAACGTTTATGGTTACGCCTGTCGCATTAGGCTATATTGTTTTTCTAGCGGGTGGGGAGACACAACATTTCGTTTTATCAGATACACAAACGGTATGGCTATTAGCCGCAGGGGGAGCCGCTACAGCCATTCCACTCTTGTGCTTTGCTAGCGGCGCGAGAAGAGTGCCCTTATCACTATTAGGATTCTTACAGTACATCGCCCCTACGCTTCATTTGACGATCGGTGTCTTTATGTACCATGAGCCCTTCACTCAAGTCCACCTCGTCTCATTTATCTTAATATGGACAGCTCTGTTTATTTTTAGCTTTGGAAAAACAAAATGGATGACGCGCCTAGAACCTAAAGCTTTCAAAACAAAATCGTTGCAGGGATAATCTGGTGAATGTACAATTTGTCTTAATAATAAAAAAATGGGCTGTTAAACGATGACGTGTTTATGACTAATGTATCAAAAGCATTAAGGTTGTCATAATAGCCGATTGAATGGACTAGAAATATGAGTAGTATTCACAGATGACGAGAATGGAGGGCCTGCATGAAAGCTTATGTGCATGAGGGAGAAAAAGGGATAGTCGGTGCAAAATTGACGGATGTCGATGAACCATCACCTCGTGTGGGGGAAGTCAAGATTCATGTTAAGGTTGCGGGTTTAAATCATCGGGATTTGTTCGTCCTTGACAAACACCCTGAGCATGATCCCCCTTTGGTACTAGGTTCAGACGGAGCTGGTATCGTTGAAACGGTAGGTGAAGGGGTGACAGATTTCTCCCCTGGAGACGAAGTGCTCATTAATCCTAGCTTAGGTTGGTATGAGAAAAGCGATGCACCACCAGAAGGATTTCAAATATTAGGGTTCCCGGACAACGGAACGTTCGCCGAAAAAGTGATTGTGTCTCAGGAGCAAGTTGAGCCTAAACCCCAGCACCTATCATGGGAAGAGGCTGGTGTACTGTCCTTGGCTGCTTTAACAGCTTATCGAGCGTTGTTTACACAAGCGAGTGTCAAACCCTCTCAAACGATCTTACTACCCGGCGTTGGGAGTGGAGCTGTGACGTTTTTATTAATGTATGCAAAGGCGATTGGCGCCCGCGTGATTGTCACATCACGTTCAGAAACGAAAAGACAAAAAGCGTTAGCGTTAGGGGCTGACGTAGCGATAGACAGTGCTCAGGAGGATTGGAGTGAGGCCCTCCGAGGTGAAAAAGTAGATGTTGCCGTTGAAACAGTCGGAGCGGCCACGTTTAGTAAAACGCTAGGGCAACTCCGCCAAGGCGGGACGTTGGTGACCTTCGGTGCTTCAGCGGGTGATGAAGTTTCCCTTAATATCCGACAATTTTTCTATGGCCAATATCGTTTACTAGGCACGACGATGGGGAGTCGAGATGAGTATAGAGAAATGCTACACTTTATACGGCGATACAACATTAAACCTCTCGTAGACCGGGTGTATCCTTTAAGTGACGCGGAGCAGGCCTTTAAGAGATTAGAAGAGGCTGAACAGTTTGGAAAGATTGCCCTACGTATAGATGAAGAGAAAAGCATATAAGACATAGGAACAGGATGGACGGATTGAACGTCTATCCTGTTCTTTTTATGAGAAAAAGTAAAACTTATGACTTTTAGTGTTTAACGTTGACGGAATAGACAAACGAACATATAATAATCCTATCGGTAAACTAGGAAATTAACACATCATAACTAGAAGTGGGGGAGTCATTGTGAGAGAGAAACGTATACTTAGAACAGCATTCATACTTTTTTTAAGCTTAGCGCTTGGTGCCTGTGGTGCCCAAGGTGGTACGGAAACGACCGGACAGGCGGAGCAGGGTCAAGACCAAGGACAAGATTTAGAGCCTGTAAAGGTAGGCTATGTTAATGTCATGGATGATGCACAAGCGATGTTAGCGAAGGATGCAGGCTTATATGAAGCACACGGTTTAGATGTTGAGCTACAACTTTTTGCTAGTGGGACAGATCTGATTAAGGGCATTGTAAATGGAGAATTAGACGCTGGCGTTTTAGGGTTTACCAACGGTGTATCCTGGTCCTCCAGAGGGGCTGACCTGAAAGTGGTCGGTGGCGCTCAAATGGGGTATCATAGCATACTTGCACATGAAGATAGTGGAATAGAAACTGTAGAGGATTTGAAAGGCAAAGATTTAGCGACACAAAAACAAGGAAGCACGGCTGACGTCGTACTCAATGGTGTGACGTTCGAGGAAGCAGGTCTAAAAAGACAAGACGTGAATATGAACTATGTTTCGCCATCGGTAGCTGTTCAGTCACTACAGGCTGGTAAAGCTGATGCCGCATTCCTATTTGAACCTTATGACCGTATTGCGCGCCTCCAGGGTAACGTTGACGAAATCTATGAGATCGGCAAGGTATGGCCGTTTCCTTGTATGGTGGTTATCACATCAGGCGATAAGTTAGATGAAGACCGAGAAAAGATCAATAAAATTTTGGATGCACAGAAAGATGCCATCGAGATGTTAGAGAACGAACCGCGTGAAGCTGCAGAGTATATCTATCATCGCTTTGTCGAGGGCGATACGTTTGACACACCAGACGGCGAAGTATCTGCTGTTGATGTGATACAAGAAGCGATCGAAGCTCAAACGTTTACGTGGCAAATCACGCCAGAGAATGTACAACAGATGCAAGACTTAGCGGATATCATGGTCGACCAAGGGGTTATTGACGAACCGTTTGACGTAGAAAGTATCATTGACCTTAACTGGCAAGAAAGTCAAGAATGACGTGAGGGATTAATATGAAACCAGAAACAAACCATTCGAATCAGCCGCATCAAGAGAGCAAAAACAATACTAAAAAAAGGGGCTAGACTAGCCCCTTATGTGATATTAAGGAAGATGCTCCCCTTCGTTGCCGCTGTTGGGAGTTTGTTGTTCATATGGCAAGTGGTGCATTGGATTTTACCCGGTTATTTGATGCCCAGTGTATTTGAAGGCTTAAGCCGCTTCTTTGGCAATTTTTCCGATCCCGTCTTTATCGAGACGGTGCAAGCGAGTCTCTCCCGATTAGGGTGGGGCTACCCTCTTGCTTGTGTTTTAGGTGCCACATTAGGTTTAATTGGTGGGGTTTCAAGACTTTTTGCTGTTTATCTTCGCGCTGTTATCTCAATTTTACAAGCCATTCCACCTATTACATGGGTACCCTTTTTGGTCCTATTATTTAGTTTTGGGAACTTGCCTATCATCATCGTGATTACGATTGCTAGTTTCTTCCCAATGGCCTTATCCGTTCTCAATGCGACGGAGGGGGTTAATCGGACGCACCTTGACCTTGCTCGCGTCATGGGCGCAAACAAGAGACAGCTGTTATCCAAAGTGTATGCGATGGAGACACTACCCGCTTTTGTGACGGGGGCGCAAGTGGCTTTCGGTAACGCTTGGCGTTCCCTTATTGCGGCCGAAATGGTTGGAGGTGCATCGGTGGGGCTGGGTTGGTCGACTAGCTACGCATCTGAAATTGGAGACATGACCGGTGTGCTTGCCGGCATTGTGACAATAGGGTCAATAGCCATTATACTCGATTTAGTCATACTAGAATCCTTAAAGCGCAGATTGTTACGATGGCGTTATGTTGGTGAAGGGGGGCAGAAATAACCGTGCAAGAATTAACTTTTAAAGATGTGAGTAAAACATTTGGTAATCTAACTGTGCTAGAAGGCATTAATTTTACAGTCCATCAAGGTGAATTGTGTGCGATTGTTGGCCCCTCAGGATGTGGAAAAAGTACTCTGTTACGGATGTGTGCTGGGATAGAATCACCAACGTCAGGCTCAGTGTTAGCAAACCATAGTCCGATTAAAGGGCCAGACGCTAAACGCATGATGATCTTTCAAGACAGTGCCTTATATCCATGGCTGACAATTGAATCGAATGTGGGCTTTGGCTTAGAGTTAGCCGGTGTGCCTAAAGAAGAACGTCGTGAAAGGGCTAAGGCGATGATGGCTAAGGTAGGTTTAGCCGGCTTTGAAACGTACTATCCGCACCAGCTGTCAGGGGGAATGAAACAACGCGCTTCTATTGCGAGAGCACTTGTGATGGACCCCGACACATTATTATTAGACGAACCATACGGGGCGCTGGATGCTTTAACACGGGTCAAAATGCAGGAAGAGCTGCTCAAACTATGGGAAGGGTCCAATAAAACGATGCTTCTGATCACACATGATATTGATGAAGCCCTTTATTTAGCGGATCGTGTCATTGTGATGAGTGCAAGACCAGGCCAAATTGTCCAAGAGTTAACCATCGACGAGCCACGTCCAAGAAATAGAAATAGCGCAAGTCTTGTGAAATTACGCGAGAAAATCATGGCCTTTCTCAATGTAGCCTGATATGACGATGAGTCGTCATACCACAATTGTTTTGCGATATGACTTTTATTTTTTATAAAAAAGTAATGCAAATAAGGAAAAAACAAAGGAAGAAAACAAAGGGGTGAAAACACCCTCATTATTTTCTTCCTTTTAGTTTTGCTTTTTACTTGATGAACCACCAGTTATGAACCGGAAACGAAATCTTTCACGGCTTCTTCAGGTACAGCACCCGTTAAGCGGTTTTGCTCTTCACCATTTTTTAGTAGGACCATGGTTGGGATACTCATGATGCCAAAGCGCTGAGCAATTTCTGGCGCATGGTCAACATCGACACTGAAGAACTTAGTTTGGTTCGATAAATCCTCTGCAACGCTACTTACAACTGGATCCAGTTGTTTACATCCTGGTCACCAGTCTGCTGTAAATTTAAGTACAACGGGTAAATCAGCGTTCTGTACTTTTTCCTCATAATCTTGCTCACGTAATTCTGGTAGCATATTTTTTCTCCTCCTAAACAATGTAAGTAATTATACTATACCACGACTTATGATCTTGTATTCGAGGTTCACTATTAATACTAATTCATTTAAAGGTGGGGTTCAACTCATCTGCATGACTTTATTCTCATTTATTCCCATCAATACTCCTTGTGATAAGTGTAAAAATAAACATGTATCACAGTATAAGGAGGTCATAACAGAAAATGAAAAAACTAGGCACGTTGATGTGCTGTTTGATTGCATGCCTAGCCCTTGTAGGCTGTAATGCAGATAACATGGCACAAAATAATAGACAATCGAGCGATGTAGAACCACTAGATAGACAACTAAGACAAAATGGTTACGTGGTCAGACGGAATCTTCAGCAACAGAATCTGCAACAACAGAATCAATCTTTTGCAAATCAAAACATCTCCAGCGATCACACCAGTATTGCCAGTGAACAATTTCCACATACCAGAGCGATATTAGTCCAACCGTCAAAGTATATTTATGTCGAAGTCGACCCTTCACAGCAACATGGGGACCAACAGCAAAGTCAGCAACCGGGGCAAGCCGAACAACAACCAGGTGGGGGACAACCACATCGTCCAGAACAAGATCATCAACAACAACCAAACTATGGACAGCCCGATTCACAACAGCCCGGTGCTGAGCAACCGAATATGGGAACACCAGGTCAACATGGGCAACCAGGTGAACAACAGCAACAACCTGAACAAGAACAAGCGCAGCAGGCAGACGAGATTGTAGCACAAGTCGTAGAATTAACCAATGCTGAGAGAGAACGCAGTGGTTTATCAGCATTGGAAATAGACAATGAACTTACAAATGTGGCACAAGAGAAATCGGATGATATGCAGGCCAACAACTACTTCTCTCATTCTAGCCCAACTTACGGTTCACCTTTTGACATGATGAGGGATATGGGAGTGTCCTACCAAGCGGCAGCAGAAAATATTGCGCAAGGGCAACCGACTGCTGAAGCTGTCGTCGATGCCTGGATGAACAGTGAAGGTCATAGACAGAACATCATGAATGGCAGTTTCACACATATCGGCGTAGGCTACAACGAGAATGGCCATTATTGGACACAAATGTTTATCACAAAATAAATGAAGGCAAAGGGATTAGCTAAAAAAAGCCCCTCGTAATGAAGAGCTTTGGTTGCTAATCCCTTTGTACTTTTTCGTCTACTGACGCGGTTGATCCGCTTGTTCCATCTTCCTTTTTAAAATGCTCAAGTTGTCCAGCGTTTTCTATATCACCAGACGCTTGATAACCATCCAACTCTTCATTGGTGGTTGTTCCATAGAGGCCCATCCCACCTAGCTCGACACGTGGATTATCCTCTTGACGCTCGCGTTTTTTATTATTGCGTGACATCCCTACACCTCCCTTGTACATAATGTAACCAAGCGTGTGTCCTTTATCCAAGGTCATTTTGAGTTAAATATGGTGTAAATTTGGCTTGCTTAATTTAAATAGTTAAGAAGTCATATGTATGCCATCAGGCGCATAAAGTGACAACATGGAGGGAGAAACATGCCGATAAGACCACCAATTTTGCAAAGGGGAGACACGATCGGGTTAGTCACGCCTGGGAGTCCCCTTGAAGCGAATATTATTAATGAAAGAGCCCAAACCTTAACCGATATGGGTTTCAACGTTCTGCTTGGTCGTTATGTCTATGCATTCGAAGGCATCGTTGCAACTTCAGCGCAACGAAGAGCTGAAGATCTCATGAACATGTTTCTAGAACCCACAGTGAAAATGATATTACCCACTCGCGGAGGGACGGGAGTACAAACGATACTTCCCTTTTTGAATTATCAAGTCATATCGTCAAATCCAAAAATTATAACAGGTTATAGCGATATCACTGTTTTGATAAATGCTATATATCAGTTTAGTGATCTCATCACTTTCCATAGCTTGATGCTCAGAGACTTTGCGCCTCAAACTCCGCCATACAACTTTAATCAGTTTTTTGAAGCCACTTCTACACTAACAGCACCAAGAGTGATAGAAAATCCACCAGATATGCGTTTAAACAGTCTGATACCAGGAAATGTGACGGGCCCCATAGTGGGTGGAAATATCACATCTGTCGTCAATACGATTGGAACACCGTTCGAGATTGACACATTGGGTAAAATCCTTTTCTTAGAGGATATCAATGCCCCAACAAACACGCTATTGAGATATTTTACACAGTTAGCGATGTCAGGTAAACTCGACGATTGTTTAGGGATTATTATGGGAGAGTGTACTAATTGTCTCGTTTCTTACGGCACAACATATGAAGACCTCATTAACGATTTTATAGTGCCTTTAGGAAAGCCACTGATGACAAACCTGGCGACAGCACATGGTACATATAAAGCCGCTATCCCTATAGGAGCGACGGTCAACTTGGATACAGTTAATAATCGCTTGACTGTTCTTGAGCCCACTGTGAGCTTGATGGATGTTTGATGTAGGATCACTTCTTTTCAATTATGGAGACTTTCTGAATATAGAAGGTCTTTTTTTTGTTTCTATCTTCGTCTTAATTTCCTTCAACTTTACCTTATCTCTTCTTATTCATTTTGTAAGCGTGCTGACCCAATCAAACGCCTTGTTTATGGTGGGACTTAATAGGCTTAACGACGCAAGAAAAAAATAATAGTTGATACAACGTGCAAAAATAGGCAAGAAACGTATAATGTCACCTTGAACGCCCAACAAAAATTTATGTGATGACATACGCCTTTATACGGTCGTTGTTTTTTAGCGCTATATCAATAGAATGGAGGGTGAGGCTTAAATTCAAGCCAGCTTGACAATAAAATATTTTCTAAAGGAGTGAATTGGTATGGTAGTAGATTTATATCCCTCAAGAAACAGCACTGAAGTACAATTGATGGAGAGAAAAGATCCAATCATCCATGGAAGCTCCGAACAGGATGGTCCCTTAAGCAAGGCTGACCTTTTAAGTTACGAGGAGAAAGGCTATATCCTATTTGAAACGTTTTTCTCTAGTGACGATGTCATAATGATGAAAGAAGAACTACAACAAGAGATGGAGAACAACAAATATAACCATCAAGATGATGTCATTCGTGAGCCGGAAAGTGATGAGATACGCTCTGTCTTTGAAGTACACAAGAGAAATGATTTTATGAAGCGGCTTTCACAGGATCGTCGTCTTGTTTCTATTGCCCAACAACTTTTGGGTAGTCAAGTATACATGACGCAATCTCGTATTAATTTTAAGCCCGGATTTAAAGGGAAAGAATTCTACTGGCATTCAGATTTCGAAACTTGGCATGTAGAAGACGGGATGCCACGTATGAGAGCTGTGAGTTGCTCCATCATTTTAACGGATAATTATGAGCATAACGGTCCGCTCATGTTAATTCCTGGATCACATAAATGGTTCGTATCATGTGCTGGTCAAACACCAAAAGATAACTTCAAACAGTCTTTGAAAAAACAAGAGCTTGGGGTACCAGACCATGACAGTCTCAAATGGCTCGTAGACCAAGCAGGAGGCCAAATTGATCGCGCAACCGGGCCAGCAGGTTCTGTTTTATTTTTTGAATGTAATACGATGCACGGTTCAAGTGGAAACATGTCCCCATTCCCTCGTAGTAACGTATTTTTCGTTTATAACAGTATTGAAAATAAACTGACCCAACCATTCTCAGGTGGAAAGCCGAGACCTGAATTTTTAGCGAATAGACAGCAGATTAAACCGATCGAGCCTCAAGAGAATGATATGACTAAGCAGACGGTACAATTGACCTAAACATCAGTCATGGTTAAAACAAAGTAAAATATTTAAATACAAGACTTGCACGTACAATAGGTACGGATAAGTATCTTCTCATTAACTAAAGGCAGCACAGCAAAAGACCGCTGTGTTGCTTTTTTATAACTTTTTACGCCATTCATTGTAAATACTTTTGGAAAATTTTCTTGCAAAAAATTCAGAAATTATATAAGAATAGGGATAGATAGGAGTGAAATATAAAATAAAAAATCAAAAAAGGGAGAGAAGCAAAGCAATGAATAGTATCATCAATCATTTATCTTCATTGGCGGAGAGTTGTCATTGTGGTTACGATCATCATAAGCTGACTGTCGAAAAGGTGGTCATCGAACCACATGCCATTAAACACATGGCCGAGTTTTGTAAGGGGAAAGGCATGGGACAGGTGGTATTAGTTGCCGATGAACGAACTTATGCCGCCGCTGGACAGTTGGTAAAAGATGCGCTCGATTCGGAAGGGATCATATCTCAAACGTGTATGTTGCCTGGGGATCAGAATGGTGATGTTGTGGCAGATGAAGCGGCCATTGTACATGTGTTAATGGACGTCCCAGCTAATGCATCTGCTGTAGTAGCCATAGGGGCTGGTACCATACATGATATCGTGCGTGTCGTCAGTTACAAGATGAATAAGCCGTTCATCGCCGTTCCTACGGCACCTTCAGTTGACGGATTTAATTCTATGGGCGCACCTCTGATCATCAAAAATCAAAAGATAACGTATCAGACACAAGCACCCATCGCCGTTTTTGCCGATGTGAACGTATTGAAGGAAGCCCCTCAGAATATGGTAGCGTCCGGATTCGGTGACATGCTTGGTAAGTATACGTCACTCGTGGACTGGCGTTTTGGGCATCTCGTTGCAGGCGAACCTTATTGCCCAGTTGTGGCTGATATCACAAAAAAAGCTTTAGCGTCATGTGTGAAAAACGTCGGTCGTATTGCCGAGCGTGATGAAGAGGGCATCGAAATCTTGACGTCGGCTCTTATGATGTCGGGGTTTGCCATGTCAATATTCGGCCGTTCTCACCCTGCCTCTGGCGCAGAGCATCACCTATCACACTATTGGGAAATGGCTTTTTTAAAGGATGGCAAGCGTCCTGTGCTACACGGAGCAAAAGTAGCCGTCTCAAGTCTCTTGGTTACCCATTTATATAAAACTGAAAGTGCGGCCATTTTCTCAGACCGTACAGCCTTAGAACACTTATGTAAGGAAGAGCCAGCGATTAAGAAAAATATAAAAGACAATCTAAAGGAGATTAATGAACTCTTTGATACCATTCCTACAGCCTCGCAATTAGAGGAAATGCTCGTGCAAGTACGTGCCGACATATCACCAGATGACTTAGGAATTGGTCAAAATCTCGTACAACACAGCCTCAAAGAAGCACATACCATCAGAGAGCGTTTCACTTTCCTACATTTTCTAAACGAGTATGTCAATCAAGTGAGCACGGCCCACTAACGCTCTACATGAACGGAGGAATCTATATCAGGATGTCGTACGATCAAGCTTATTTCTTTGATTTAGACGATACGCTCTATGATCAGTTAAGACCCTTTGTTGTAGCGATTGAAAAAACAAATATAAATATTGACACTCCATATAGTCAATTGTTCCATGACGTCAGAAGGGCGAGTGATCGGTTATGGGAAGCGTATGAGAATAAAAAGATGAGTCTCGAAGAACTAAGGGTGCAAAGATTGATCCATGCTTTTCACAAGCACGGATACGAACTCTCAGTCAAACAGGCTCAGGACATACAAGATCGATACGAGGAGCAACAGGGCCTCATCTCCTTGTTTGAAGGGGCTATGACTTGTCTACAGGTGTTAGTCAAACGGCATCAATGTGTAGGGCTAATCACCAATGGTCCTGTTGCACATCAAATGAGAAAGATTCGTACGTTAAAATTAGATACCATCATACCCCCAAGCCAGATCTTTATTTCGGATGCTATTGGCATAGCCAAGCCCGACCCTCGTATATTTGAATATGTACAGGATGCACTAAGATTATCAGCTGATCGTTGCGTCTACGTCGGCGACACTTGGGCTAACGACGTAGAGCCTGCATTAAAAGCTGGCTGGACAAGCATTTGGTATAACCATCGTCGACGTGAGACAGAGTCAGCCTATCGTCCCCATGATACTATCTATGATTTTGAAGCATTACGCTCTAAGCTAGAGGCTGAGCAAGAGGTGTAATAGATCATATTAATGCAAAGCAAAATCAGAAAGGCCAATACAATAATGGAAGCTCACGCTATAGGCGTAACGTCTAGGGAACCTAGAGGGTCAGTAGCGATGAGCTTTTTTTATTAATTAGACAGAAAATTCAGGTCATTTTTTAAATTCGCTCCTAATAGGGATTAAACATACAAGTCAATCTTAATGGTCACTAAAATATACGTACCTATTGTAGCGTTTTGTAAAAAGGCACGTATGTTTTGAAGGGAGGAGGTTGAATTTCCGGGGAAGAGGTGAACATCAGACACTCATACTTTTAGCTTGCTTAAATTAAGAAGGAGGTCATGTTATGGGTATGAAAAAACATTTAATAAGCCTTATGGTGGTCGTTGTATTAGCCATCATTCTGACGTCATGTGGTCAAGGCGAGACTGAAGCTGACAGCACAAGGTTGATCGGAGAGGAGCATGAGGGAGCAACAGAACTTTTATTCTGGACCTTTCAAGAACTTCACATCAACTTTTTTGAAAGCGCTATTATTCGCTGGAATGAAGAGCATCCAGACCGTCCTATCGCACTGAAAGCTGAAACTTATCCGTACGATAATATGCATAATAATCTGTTGCTATCTTTGCAATCGGGAAAAGGTGCACCCGACCTTGTAGACATTGAGCTGGGGCGTTTTCCAAACTTTCTCCAAGGGGAGCCTCAATTAGAACCGATGAATGAATACGTTGAACCTCTTCTGGATCAATTTGTATCTTCACGATTTGATGTTTACGCCAAAGACGGGGTGTATTATGGGTTACCGACACATGTCGGGGCCACAGTGATGTATTATAACCAGGCCATCATGGATGAAGCGGGTGTCGATATTGATCAGATTGAGACCTGGGAGGACTACGTCGAGGCCGGTAAACAAGTGGTGGCTAACACTGATGCTGTTATGACAACAGTCGAAACCAATGACTACTGGGCTTATTGGCCTATGCTTAAGCAGCAAGGTTCGGACTTCTTTGACGCAAATGGTCAAGTCACTCTAGATCACAACACGAACATTGACACATTACAGTTTTTACAAGATCTCATTTATGATCATGAAATCGCTATGTTAACGCCCGGTGGAGACCATCACGCTGAAGAGTATTACGGATTTATGAACGATGAAGGTGCCGCTTCAGTGATGATGCCAATGTGGTATATGGGTCGGTTTACGGATTACATGGAGGATCTAAACGGTAAAATGCGTATTCGCCCCTTACCACGGTGGGAAGAGGGGGGCGATCGTTCCGCTGGTGCTGGTGGTACAGGTACAGTGGTGACAAACCAAAGCGAACATGCCGATCTGGCAAAAGAATTCTTAGCTTTTGCTAAGCTATCAGAGCAAGGTAACATCGACCTTTGGCGAGTATTAGGGTTTGACCCACCTCGTTGGGATGTGTGGGACAGTCCTGAAATGTTAGAAGACAATCAGTACTATGAATACTTTAACGATGATATTTTTGACATTCTACTAGAAATGAGAGATGAAATAGAGTCTATTCATATCAATGAACATAATCCTCTCGTCCAACAGCAATTAACAATAAATGTGTTAAATAATGTGCTGCGCCAGCGTTCTCAAAGCCCTGAAGAAGCATTAAAAGAAGCCGCAGATGAGATCAGAGATCTGCAACAAAATAACTAATGCAATAAAAACACTAATATGTACGTACATATAAAAACACCGCACTGTGAGATAAATCCCTTTTGATCAGGCAATATGTACGGTTGTGACTGTGTTGTTTTTCTTACTTAGCAACAAAAAAAATAAAAATATTAAAAATTAGGACTGCAAAATATGTACGTACAAGTGTATAATAGGGTTAGACATAACAGGAGAGAGGAGGAATAAAACATGTTAGAGGCGTTAAAAGAAAGCGTATGCAAAGCAAATCTAGCACTACCTCAATATGGACTGGTCACTTTTACTTGGGGAAATGTCAGTGGCATTGATCGAGAAAATGGATTAGTGGTGATTAAACCCAGTGGGGTTGAATATTCAGACCTCAAAAACGAGGATATGGTTGTCGTTGATTTAAAGGGGAATGTGGTTGAGGGGGATCTGAAGCCCTCCTCGGATACACCTACGCATTTGGCACTCTATCGTGAATTCGAAGATATTGGCGGTATCGTACATACGCACTCAACATGTGCGACGAGTTGGGCACAGGCTGGGGAGGACATTCCAATCCTAGGTACAACACAAGCTGATTATTTTTACGGTGATGTGCCTTGTACAAGAGAAATGACTGATGACGAAATTAACGGTGACTATGAGCTTGAAACGGGTCGTGTCATCGTTGAGACCTTCCACTCTTCTTCCTTAGATCCACTACAAATTCCGGGTGTCCTTGTTCATTCTCATGCGCCTTTCACATGGGGAAAGGACGCTGAGGAGGCTGTATATCATGCCGTTGTGTTAGAGGAAGTGGCCCAAATGGCTTGGCGCACGAAAAGCATTAAGCCTCAGGTCTCACGGATGAACCAAACGCTATTAGATCGTCACTTTTTACGCAAACATGGTGCAAACGCCTATTACGGGCAAAAGTAGCCAGTATGGTTAAGGAGGTAAATAAATAATGAAAAAATACGCCATTGGTATAGATTACGGCACATTATCTGGACGTGCCGTTCTCATAGACCTAGAAAATGGGCATGAAGTATCCAATCACGTCACCGAGTACAAGCATGGTGTCATAGACCAAGCTCTGCCTAACAGCGAAGTGGCCTTAGGTCATGAGTGGGCATTGCAGCATCCTCAAGATTACCTCGATGTTTTAACGGTGTCAGTTCCGGCTGTTATTCAAGAATCGAATATTGATCCACATGATGTGATCGGCATCGGCATTGATTTTACTGCTTGTACGATGTTGCCTGTCGATGAAGCGGGGGAACCATTATGCTTTGATCAAACGTGGCAAGCGCGCCCACATAGCTGGGTGAAGTTGTGGAAACATCATGCTGCTCAAGATGAAGCCAACCGCTTGAATGAGATTGCCGCTTCACGAGGAGAAGCATTCCTTCCTAGATACGGTGGGAAGCTATCATCGGAATGGATGGTGGCGAAAATATGGCAAATTTTAAATGAAGACGAAGAGATCTATGAGCACACTGATCGTTTCCTTGAGGCGACGGACTGGGTTGTGTCTAAGATGACAGGTCGTATCACTAGAAATAGTTGCACAGCAGGTTATAAGTCAATCTGGCACAAGACGGACGGTTATCCGTCAAAAGAGTTCTTCAAATCACTAGATCCTCGCTTGGAAAATGTTGTGGAGACTAAGCTACGAGGGGACATTTTACCATTAGGTACAAAAGCTGGCGAATTGACAGAGGACATGGCTAAAGCGATGGGTTTAAAGCCAGGAACGGCTGTTGCAGTCGGGAATGTGGATGCCCATGCTGCCGTACCTGGTGTGGGGGTTGTCACTCCGGGAAAGCTTGTGATGGCGATGGGGACATCAATCTGTCATATGCTTTTAGGCACCGAAGAAAAACAAGTTGAGGGTATGTGTGGCGTCGTTGAGGACGGCATCATCCCTGGATACTTAGGCTATGAAGCGGGACAGTCCGCTGTAGGAGATATTTTTGCTTGGTATGTTGATCATGCCGTGCCAGCTTATGTTCAGCATGAGGCTGAGAAAGAGGGCCTAAATGTCCATCAGTACCTTGAACAAAGAGCGGCCACTTACAAGCCGGGTGAGTCAGGGCTGCTCGCGTTAGACTGGTGGAATGGAAATCGCTCTGTGCTGGTAGACACCGACCTCAGTGGATTATTAATCGGTTGTACGTTGTTGACTAAGCCGGAAGAGATTTACCGAGCTTTGCTAGAAGCGACAGCCTTCGGCACGAGGAAAATTGTAGACGCTTTCCACCAAAACGGTGTGGAGGTAAACGAGTTATATGCTTGTGGTGGGTTACCTCAACAAAACGAGTTACTCATGCAGATATACGCTGATGTGACGAATAGAGAAATTAAAGTGGCTGCTTCTAAACAAACACCTGCCTTAGGCGCTGCTATGTTCGGAGCCGTGGCTGCAGGTGAAGAAGAAGGTGGCTACCGTAATATTACCGAGGCTGCCAAACGCATGGGGCGTGTGAAGGAAGAGACGTACAAACCAATTCCGGAGAATGTCGCCATTTATGAGAAGCTATACCAGGAATATACAAGATTACACGACTACTTTGGTCGAGGTGAGAATGACATCATGAAAAGGCTTAAAGCCCTTAAAGAAGAGTCATAAGCCTGGTCTATCTCTATCTAAAGAAACTCAAGGATCGCCTAATATCAAAGCCTAATAAAAGACAAGGGCGGCCAATCACAGGTTCGATAAAGGCCACTTTTAACCTAATCATGATTTGATAGCAAAAGATACCTTCTGGGAGGGAGAGTCATATGTTAAAAACGAAACAATATCAATTTTGGTTTGTGACTGGTAGTCAGCATTTATACGGTGAAGAAGCGATTAGAGAGGTTGAAAGCCACGCCTCACAGATGGTACAGGCATTAAATGAGGACAGTCGCATACCGTACGAGATTGTACTCAAACCAGTTCAAACAACCCCGGATGCCATTCGTCACGTATGTGCGTCCGCAAGTGTCGATGAGGACTGTGCGGGTGTGATCACTTGGATGCACACCTTTTCCCCAGCAAAAATGTGGATCGGAGGGCTATCAGAGCTTCGAAAGCCTCTATTACATCTACATACGCAGTTTAACCGTGATATCCCTTGGGGAGACATTGATATGGACTTTATGAACCTTAACCAGTCCGCACATGGCGATCGAGAGTATGGGTTTATTGGGGCTCGGATGAACGTTGCAAGGAAGGTTGTCGTCGGACATTGGGAGGATCAAACCGTTAGAAGACGTCTTTCAGAATGGATGCGTACGGCGGTTGCCTTTACAGACGGAAAGCATCTTAAGGTCGCTCGCTTTGGTGATAACATGCGTGAAGTGGCTGTCACTGAAGGTGATAAGGTTGAAGCGCAAATGAAGTTTGGATGGTCCATATCTGCTTTTGGCATCGGTGACCTTGTGCAACGTATGAAGGACATTTCCGACTCTGAAGTGAATGCGCTTTATGAAGAATATGAGGAGCAGTATGACATTGACCCTCAGGCGAAGCGCTCACCGGAATATCGGGACGCGATATTAGAACAAGCGAGAATTGAGTTAGGCATGAAGTCTTTCTTAGAAGAAGGCGGGTTTAGCGCATTTACGACGAACTTTGAGGACCTCCATGGGATGAAACAGCTTCCAGGTCTAGCCGTCCAACGTCTAATGGCCCAAGGATACGGTTTTGGTGGAGAAGGGGATTGGAAAACGGCCGCACTTTTAAGAATGATGAAAATCATAGCTGACGGAAAAGGCACATCCTTTATGGAGGACTATACGTATCATTTGGAACCGAACAATAACCTAGTGCTAGGCTCACACATGCTAGAGGTTTGTCCGACAGTGGCGGCCACTCGTCCAAAAATTGAAGTACACCCACTTTCAATCGGAGGAAAAGAAGATCCGGCACGTATGGTCTTTGACGGTGCTGAAGGTCCCGCATTGAATGCGTCTTTAGTTGATATGGGTCATCGTTTCCGACTTGTGATTAATGAGGTGGATGCTGTTAAACCTACGCATGACATGCCAAATTTGCCTGTTGCAAAAGTCCTATGGAAGCCACGACCATCATTAAGTGAAGCGACAGAAGCGTGGATCCATGCCGGTGGGGCTCATCATACGGTCTTCTCTTTCCAAGTGACACCCGAACAGCTACATGATTGGTCCGTATTAACCGACATTGAGTGTGTCACGATTAACGAATCGACGAAAGTGTCTGAATTCCAAAAGGAACTCCAATGGAACGAGATCGCACGTAGATTATCGTAACTTGCAAACCTCACATGAACTTTGCAGAGTGTGTTCATGTTATGGTAATCTTGACTTATACGTACATATAGGTAATATTTGACGTTGTGCGATGATGTCAAGAACCATATATAGAATCGAGGTATTGAAGTGCAAACAAAATATAATAAAGTGAAACAAGCCATTAGATCACAAATACTTGATGGGACCTTTGTCCCCCATCAGAAGATTAGCTCAGAAAATGAGTTGATGAAAGAGTTCGGTGTGAGTCGTCATACCATCCGCGTGGCCATAGGAGAACTTGTTAATGAAGGTTGGCTGTACCGGGAGCAAGGCGCTGGTACATTTTGTGCCGATCGTTCATTACAAGACGTCAAAAACCATGATCAGAAAAATATCGCTATCATGACAACGTATATTTCGGATTATATCTTCCCAGAGATTATACGAGGAGCTGAATCGTACCTTAGTTCGTTGGGCTACCAGGTGAGTCTATTTAGTACCAACAATAATTTAGATAACGAAAAAAGAGTACTAGAAAATATACTCACCCAAGGTGTAGATGGTCTGATCATTGAACCGACCAAGAGTGCATTTTCCAATCCTAATATTAATTATTATCTTAATCTTGAGCGTTCAAATATTCCTTATATCATGGTGAACGCTTTCTACGATGAGCTCGAGCCGCTATGTATCATGATGGATGATGAGAAGGGTGGCTTTATTCAAACGGAACATCTAATAGAGAAAGGGCACCGTACCATCCTTGGTTTTTTCCAAACGGATGATATGCAAGGTGTGAAGCGTATGAAAGGCTATATCAAGGCTCATCGTGTGCACCAAATTCCTATTAATCCGAAGCATATGATTACTTATTATTCAGAAGAAAAAAAGACAAAGCCTATTCAGGAGCTCAAAAACCTGTTAGGAAACCAAGAGGATAAACCCACTGCGATCGTAGGATATAACGATGAGCTTGTCCTACAGTTGTTAGATGTCCTGAGAGAACAGAAAATACAAGTGCCTAGGGACATGTCCATCGTGGGCTATGACAGCTCATCTTTAGCACAGGTATCTGAGGTGAAGTTGTCATCCATCCATCATCCAAAACATGTAATGGGAGAAACGGCAGCCAAAATGATTGTCGATTTAATCAGGGAAAAACATGCCACATCTAAAAAAGAGAAAACCGAGTTGGACAGTGTCATATACGAGCCTGAATTAATCATCCGTCAGTCTACTAAAGCGTTATAAAACATCATTTCCGTCACTCACTAAGTTTGAGGACGGGAATTTTTTTTTTTGGCTAACTTATCTCTATCTGCAAACGTGGGTGGCTGCTCTAGCCAACCCTTCCGAATTAAGATATTGGTGCCATCCTCGGCAAATTTGCCTATTTCAATCATCAAGCGAGAATAGTGTGACATAATATCACGTCTATGGAACGATTATTCCCTTCATTTATCACTCACTATTTTTCATATATAATGAACGTGATAGTTCAAATTTTTGATTAATTCTATTTTAAAGTAAAAGACGTTTATTGGGCGTGGAAACAATGATCATGAGACTGTTTACTTAACCATTTTAGTTCGGAACAAGTCATAGGCCTAGGGAAATTGAGGAGAGTAGTATGATTAATGACGTCATTATATATATACTTGTCGTGTTTTTGTGTATGGGCGCCATCGATTATTGTATGGACAACCGTTTTGGATTAGGTGATAAATTTAAGGAAGGTTTTATGGCTATGGGGACATTGACTTTAGCCATGGTTGGTATTGTGTCTCTGGCCCCTTTGATAGCTTCAGTTCTCTTACCTATCGTCGGTCCCGTTTATGGGTGGATCGGAGCAGATCCTGCGGCGTTTGCCAACACGATTCTAGCATTGGATATGGGGGGATACGCATTAGCCCAAGAAATGGGGCAAAATCAGGAGGCGGCGTTGTTTTCCTGGGTTTTTCTCGGGACGATGATGGGGCCTACCATTGTTTTTACAATCCCTGTGGCGTTGAGCCTTATACGAAAAGAAGATCACGACGTTTTTGCCAAGGGCATTTTAGTAGGAATGACAACGATCCCCATCGGTTGCTTTGTTGGGGCTGTTTTAGCTGGATTAGACATCACAATGGTCATTAGGAATCTCATTCCGACCGTTATCTTTTCGGCCTTCATCCTTTTAGGTCTGTGTAAATTCCCAACTCAAATCATGAAGGGCTTTCATTTTTTTGGCAAAGCGATTAAAGTTATAGCTACGATCGGTTTGTCATGTATTATCATTGAGACCTTAACGGGACACGTCATTATACCTGGTATGACCCCAGTTGAAGAAGGGTTTAAAATCGTTGGTATGATTGCCATGGTCCTTGCGGGTGCTTTCCCTTTGGTGGCGTTTGTTACCAAGGTATTTCAGACGCCATTAAGCAAAGCAGGGGCACTACTGCGTGTAGACGCTCATACCACAGCGGGGTTGATTGCTGCTCTTGCTCACGCCATCCCGATGTTCGCTATGTTAAAGAACATGGATGAAAGAGGTAAGATTATAAATGTGGCCTTTGCTGTAAGTGGCGCCTTTGTTTTTGGCGGTCACTTGGCCTTTGTTGCTGGTATTAATAAGGAAATGGTCTTCGCCATGATCATTGGAAAGCTCACGAGTGGGGTCACAGCTATTATTTTAGCCATTGTGGTCACTTCAAACATAGCGAGTGGAAAAGAGAGCTCATCTAGAGTGAAAGGGTTCACTGTATAACAAACATAATAAAAAATTCATAATCGCGATCATCATAGAAGATTTACAATCGATCATCCTGTTATACTAAAAAAAGTTGTTAATAAAAGGGGAGAGAAAAAATGCAAGAGATCAAGACAATTGAAGCGTTTCAATCTACGATTGAAAAAGGCCATGTTGTCGTGAAATTTTACGCAGATTGGTGTCCAGATTGTCATCGTATTGACCCATTCATGCCTGAAGTTGAAGCTCAGTACCGGGATCAATTACGGATGGTGCAAGTTAATCGAGATACGTTACCTGATTTGGCCGAGCAGTATGATGTATTTGGCATTCCGAGTTTTATCGCCTTTAAAGACGGGCATGAAACCATTCGATTTGTTAGCAAGCTAGGCAAGACACGGGAAGAGATAGAACATTTCTGTGTTCGTGCGGTACAAGTAGCTCAATCCATTACTAGTCAAAAGAAATGAAGAGTAAAACACCTGTTGTCAAAGGCAGACAACAGGTGTTCTGATATCATAAAAGTTTTCCCAATATCACGGGAGGAAGCATATTAATCATATTTTACAGACAGTAAATTGGTTTTATATTAAAATCATTCCACCTTATATGGAAATTAGTCTATTGTATGTACACAAAACTATTACACACGTATAAAAAAATATGGTAACATAGATTCAAGTCAACACTTAGATATTAACCGAAAATACACATAAGGGGGGAAAGTGATTGGCACAATCAAACAGCACAGTCGATGATGCAGTGGGACAGAAGGAAATTACTAGACTTGAGTTCCGCGGGGGACCTTTTATGGCCACGATACCACTCGTTTTTTTCATTGTATGGGCCATTACACTTAGTGTAAAAGGCTTAGTAACAGAAGAGGCACTCGTACTTGGTATGGTGATCGGGATTGGTATTGGCCTACTTTTTACAAAATCTAAATGGTCCGATTACGCTCAAGCGTTGTTCTCAGGAATGGCCCAACCGATTGGGGTAGTTGCCGTTATCGCCTGGTTCTGGGCTGGTATGTTTGCTAACCTACTATCCGCAGGTGGTCTCGTTGATGGGTTAATCTGGGTAGGTTTTCAGACAGGGTTAACGGGTGGACTATATGTTGGTCTTACTTTCTTGTTAGCCGCTATGTTTTCAACAGCCGTTGGGACAGGATATGGCACAGTTGCCGCGTTTGGTACGTTAATGTATCCTGCTGGTATTGTTCTAGGAGCAGATCCTGTTATGCTCCTTGCCGCCATTTTGAGTGGTGCGGTTTTCGGAGACAATCTCGCGCCAGTATCCGACACTACAATCGTGTCAGCAACCACTCAGGAAGCGGACGTGCCTGGTGTTGTACGTTCTCGTTTCAAGTATTCAATAGCGGCTGCAGTTCCTTCCCTTATCTTATTCGTTATATTCGGGGGAGGTAGCGGCATTGGCAGTGAAGATGTCATTGCAAGGTTATCTGAGCAAGTCAGTCCTGAAGGGCTAATATTACTGATTCCTTTTGCATTGGTCATCTATCTTGCCTTGAGTGGACATCATCTACTTACTTCTTTAACCTGGGGGATACTTGCCTCGATCGTATTAATGTTTTTTACGGGCACATCGATGTCAGAAGTAATCAATATCTATATGGGTGAAGGTGAATCTCCTGTTATTGAAGGTGCGCTTATGGCTGGTATTGGTGGTTACTTCAATATGGCCATACTCATCTTATTTATCTTAGCGGCAGCACATTTGTTAGAATTAGCAGGTACGATGGACGTCATTAAATCCTTCTTCATGAAACAGATTAAGAACGTCGCGCGCCGTGCAGAATTCGTCATCTATGGGATCGTTGCATTATTAAATTCATTCATAACGATTAACACGGCTGCGGGGATCGCTGCTGCCCCATTTGTCAGTAAGCTAGGTAAAGAGTACAAGTTACATCCTTACCGACGGGCAAACTTATTAGATACCGTCACCTCATCGTTAGGGTATATATTCCCTTGGAGCGGTGGTGTGCTATTGGCGTGGGCCACCATACAGGCTGTGGCAAAGAACTATGATTTCGTCAACGTGGTAAGTCCTACTGCTGTATTCCCATTCGTATTCCAAGGTTGGGGGCTCCTTATCGTTATGTTAATTGCCGTCATTACCGGCTGGGGACGCCGCTATTCTGGTGAGAAAGGCGAAGAATTAAAAGAACATCCAGATGCCAAAAAATGATTTTGAACTTAAAGGCTATCCTGAGGGGTAGCCTTTTTTATGAATACAATACCGTCAGCTTTTCCTCTAGCAGGTGGACAATAAACAAACAACAAAAATCTCGAGACTAGTTTAGTGTATAAATCGTTATGATTTGTTATAATATTCTAGCAATATATGCCCAGAGACATACGAAGAGGAGTGGAGCATGAGAGATGACTAAATCAATCCATACTGAACAGAGAAATCAGAAAACACAAAAAACACAAGTGAAAGAGAGAACGTATACGCTTCGCCAGCATCAACCAGGTGATATAGGCATGATCCTCCACAAACACGGTGTACTCTATGCTACAGAGTACGGATGGGATCAAAAATTTGAAGCGATGGTCGCTCAGATTGCAGCAGATTTCTTGAGAGATTTTGACCAGCAACGTGAACGTTGTTGGATTGCCGAGATCGGGGAAGAAATAGTAGGTTCGATCGCGGTTGCTAAGTCATCAGATAGCGTCTCTAAGTTACGTCTATTCTTTGTTGATGATAAAGCACGAGGACAAGGCTTGGGGCAACATCTCGTCAGTGAAGTCATTGGATTTTGTCGAGAAGTAGGTTATAAGAAGATAGAACTAGTGACGGATCGTGCATTGAAGGCAGCAAGACATATTTATAGTAAGAACGGCTTCAAGCTTGTAGCAGAAGAGGAGCATGAGACTTTCGGTAAAGGTTTAGTGATGGAAACTTGGGAGTTGGCATTATAAAGACAAAGAAACGGTATCTTCGGCCATTTGTATCGGTCACGATACCGTTTTTGCGTTAAGCATATGAATTGCAAAAGACATTTATCTCCTTCAAAATTTAATGTAGAGGAGCGTGATGTATAAACCTAAGCCACCTATATTTAACCTACACATTCCACTGCTCGTCTAAGGCTTTTAGAGGGCTTCGGCGTAGAATAAACATTCATTTAAGACAAATGCTAACGATAATATGAACATAACAGAGAGTACAGGAGTGAACTTATTTGACTGAAAAAGGGCAAGAGCATCATAAAGCATTAAAAGATATTAAACTGTCTGTTTTAGACTTATCTCCTATAGTACAAGAATCAACCGCAAAACAAGCTTTACACAACACCATTGACCTTGCGCAACATGTTGAGAAATTGGGCTTCGAAAGATTCTGGTTAGCGGAGCATCATAATATGCCAGGTATCGCTAGTGCAGCCACTTCTGTGCTTATAGGTCAAGTCGCTTCAAATACAGATAAGATTCGAGTCGGTTCAGGGGGTGTCATGCTACCTAATCACGCGCCACTTATGGTTGCTGAGCAATTCGGCACTTTAGAAACCTTGTTCCCTGGGCGCATAGATTTAGGTTTAGGACGGGCGCCTGGAACGGATCAACAGACTGTTCAAGCGCTACGCAGAGGATTAAGGACCGGTGGCGAAGACTTCCCCGAATTGTTAGAGGAACTGCGTAAATTTTTCCGTGCACCAGAACCTGGTGAGAAACGAGTGCGGGCTATACCAGGAGAAGGATTAAACATTCCGATTTGGTTATTAGGGTCTAGTGGGTTCAGTGCTCAATTAGCAGCAAAACTTGGCTTACCGTTTGCATTCGCAAGTCATTTTGCGCCTGATCATTTATTAGCGGCACTTGATTTGTACCGTCGTCAATTCCAGCCATCTAAAGTATTAGATGAGCCTTATGCCATGGCTGGAGTGAACGTCATCGCTGCCGACACGGATGACCAGGCACGTATGCTAGCAACATCTCAGGAATTGCAATTCTTAAACTTGATTCGCGGTCGTCCTCAACCCCTCGACCCACCTGTTGATGTTGAGGAGATGGAGACGATTTGGCACCCACATGAAAAACAAGTGGTTAAACAACAGCTCCAAGCGTCTGTCGTAGGGGACAAACAGAGAGTCCGTGAAGAGCTTGAGGAATTTTTAAGAGTCACACAAGTAGATGAGTTAATCGTTAATACCCATGTGTATGAGCACCAAGAACGGGTACGCTCGTACGAAATTGTTGCGGAAGTCCATCAAGACGTAAGTAGGCAAGATTATTGATTCATTTATCGTTCATCCTATACAATAAGAAATAGGTGGTGATATCATTATGAACCAAAATAATGTATTAAGTATAGGCGATTGGGTGAGTGGTGTCACTGGTGAGGGTGAATTGGTTCATGGTTTTATTGAGAAGATTGAATCGAATCATGAAGTGACAAAAGTGCGTGTTGTTACTAGTGATAACGATAAAATCATCAATAAAACTGTTGGCCTTAAAGTGGCGGAACTTAAGAAACTACCTCCAGCAGACGTACCAAATGATCAACAATGGCTTGACTTAATTGATCTTGCGCTTCAAACAAAAGATAAACAATGGTTTGAGACACTTTCAAAGGGAATTAAGAGAGTTCCTTTGCGTCAAAACCACAATGGTGATCAACTTATTAAAAATAGATTGTCACGTTACAGTGTCTAAGGCTATTTTTCATTGGAATACATTGATTAAAAGACAAGCTTAAATACAGTAATATAAATATTCGATGACCGGTAAACGAAACCATATGTTACATGTAAAGTAAAGCGTGTAATATATCGTTTTGTTGACGGTCTTTTTTATAAACATAAATGGCATTAGGGTAGGAGAGCGTGGTAGACTAATCATGAATGACATTAAAGTTATACTAGAGGTTTTGTATATAGTAAAAGATACATAAATGAATGAACATTGAAATGATGAACACTGAAATGATGAACACTGAAATGATGAACACATTCTTGTCTATCAATCGATTTGGATATATAGAGGTGTAAACATGACGCAGTATATCATAATAGGTGCAGGTATTTTAGGTGCTTCGACGGCGTACCACTTAGCTAAGCAAGGTGTCCAAGTGACTATTGTAGATCGACATGACCATGGACAAGCCACTGATGCAGCTGCGGGTATTATATGTCCATGGCTAACCCAACGGCGTAATAAAGCTTGGTATAGGTTAGTTAAATCGGGTGCCAAGTACTATCCTGACCTCATAAAAGAGTTAGAAGCTATAGGCTTAACAGATACGGGATATCAGCGAGTAGGTGCCATTTGCTTACATACAGATGAAGACAAGTTGAACAAGATGGAGGAACGTGCATATAAACGGCGCGAGGATGCTCCAGAGATAGGTGAGATATCAAGATTATCGAGTGAAGAAGTACAGGCTATGTTTCCGCCACTATCTGATGTCTACAGGGCAGTCCATATCAGTGGCGCTGCACGAGTCAACGGTAAGCGTTTGCGAGATAGCTTACTCCATGCAGCAACAAGGATGGGTGCAAAGCTCATCAATTATGCTGATGCCTCGTTGGTTGTGAAAAAGGATCAGGTAACAGGTGTACGGGTCGGTAGTGACAGGCTTGATGCCGATAAAGTGATTGTGACAGCCGGAGTATGGGCAAAAGCATTACTTGAACCCTTGGGCATTGAGTTACAAGTGTCTTCACAGAAAGCTCAAATTGTACACTTACAGTTACCCGATACCGATACGAGCCAATGGCCGGTTGTTATGCCACCAAATAACCAATACATGCTGACCTTTGAAAAAGGGCGTGTAGTGGTTGGGGCAACGCACGAAGATGATGTAGGGTACGATCTACGCGTGACAGCAGGTGGCATGCATGAAATTTTAGACAAAGCTCTAAATGTTGCCCCTGGACTTGTCCAAAGTACCGTTTTGGAGACAAAAGTCGGTTTTAGACCTTTTACTCCAGGCTTTCTTCCGATAATGGGGGTCGTACCAGGCTTCGATCATTTATTCGTCGCCAATGGCCTCGGTGCTTCAGGATTAACGAGTGGCCCTTTTTTAGGGGCTGAACTCGCTAGGCTTGCACTAGGTGAAAAGACGGAGTTAAACCTACAAGATTACGATCCTAGGGAAGCTTTTGCAGACAAGACGAGGTCTTAGTGGGGTTCGGCCGCGATGGTTTAAAAAGAATGGGCATTATAGCATTAAAAGATGTTGTTTGTTTCTTGAAAAAACAACATCTTTAATCTTAATCAACAATATTGTGAAAATTTAGTATAAACATGTCTATCATACGAATATTTTTGGACGAGTTTCCCAATTTACATTATGGTAATAAATGTTAGGATGGAGTTAAGCGTAGGGGTTGATTGTGAAAGGAGTAGAAATAGACATGACAACGATCACTTCTGAAGAGATCGCTTTTCTCTTAAACGACTGGTACAAGCAAATTCGTTCCCATAACGTATCCAAGGCTGAACTGATAAGGGAAAACATTCATGAAAGACGAGATCATATTAGGATGGACCAAGACTCCCATCACTTTTATACTTTATTAGAATTTCGTCACCATCTTATGACCGACCGCTTCTCAGAGTACGAATCTTTGTTAGCAACAGTAGAACGTCATCGAAGAGATCTGAACGATACCCTCCAATACTACTTCCATTTTTTTAAAGGATTGTACTTCTGGCGTATCGGTCAATTTACTGAGTCTTTAGAGCAATACCGTGCAGCTGAAAAACATATAAATCATGTTCCTGATCACATTGAAGAAGGAGAGTTTCACTACAGAGTAGCTGCGGTTAATTACGATATCGGTAAAAATGTAGTCTCCATAGAACATACCAGAAAAGCTCAGTACATATTTAACAATTATATAGGCCATGGTGTTAAGTATGCTGACTGTGAAAATTTATTAGGTGTAAACTGTATAGCGGTCAAGCAGTATGAAGATGCAGAACAGCACCTTATAACAGCACTTGATATTGCACAGAAAAACAATGATGAGGATTTAGTAACTCATGTCAAATACAATTTAGGTTATCTATATTCAGAACAAAGTTTATCTGAGGTCGCTATACGACATTTAAACGACATATATAACAAACAGGCCGATCGCTATAAAACCTGCTTTCTTTTAGCTCGAGAGTATTTTAGAGTTAACAAAAACAATAAAGCATATCAAATGGTTGCAGATGGATTAGAATCATGTAGAGCTTTAAACAATGAAGAGTACCTTCATCATTTAAATATTTTAGAAGCCTATTACTCTAACCGAGAACTTCATGAATTGGAACCTATTATGAGAAAGGGTATTGACTACTTTAATAAAGAAGATTTATGGGCGTTTGCTCAAGAGTATTCAGAGAAACTTGCACAAAAATTTTATCAGAATAGAGATTATGAACAGGCATCACATTATTTTAACATAAGCTTGGAAGCAAAAAGAAAGATTACTGAGAAGGAGGCTTTAAAATGAACAAAAAATTAATAATTGGTGGTCTGGTGGTTGCTCTATCAATCAGTTTTACTAGTGTCGATTATAAGACAATAGGTAAAACAAGTGCTTCAAACTTAACAGTTGATCACGGAAGTGTGAGAAGTGAAGATCATGGTAGCGTGAGAAGCGTAGACCTTTACGCGGATCACGGAAGTGTGAGAAGCGAAGATCATGGTAGCGTGAGAAGTTAATATTAATATGATATGCAATATTTTTAGGAGGAGCAGTCAAACTGTTTCTCCTATTTTTATTATATCATGATTATTCATAAGTTATTGGAAGCCACATAGACTTGTGAATAGTAAATCGAAACCATGAAAAGAGGTGTTGAGTGTGCTAGTAAGCCATAAACGATATAAACGACTTGTTTCTTTCTTCATCATGATCAGTTTAATTGTAACGATGACTTACTCATCAGTTTCTCAACCTGTGTTTGGGCAACAGAACCATGATTTACATTTAAATACAACTGAGGTTGAAGCGAGTGGCACGCATGGCATGGTATCGACGTCACACCCTATCGCTTCTGAAGTCGGTGCCCAGGTATTAGAGAGAGGGGGCAACGCCATTGATGCGGCTGTTGCCGTCCAGTTTACTTTAAACGTTGTCGAGCCTATGATGTCTGGTATCGGTGGCGGTGGTTTTATGATGGTGTATGATGCCGAGTCGGGTGATACAACCATTGTAAACAGCAGAGAGAGAGCACCAGCAGGGGCAACACCAGACATGTTTCTTGATGAAACAGGCAAGATTATACCTTTCTCCCAACGTTCGACGCACGGAACAGCCGTTGGTGTACCAGGGACATTAAAAGGGCTAGAGACAGCATTAGAGCGCTGGGGTTCGCGTCCGCTACAACAACTGATCACCCCCGCTATACAATATGCAGAGAAAGGATTTGAAGTGGACAGACAACTAGCCGATGCTGTAGCGAATAACGAGAAAAAGTTATCTGCTAGTGCAGCCAAGGACGTGTTTTTACCTGATGGAGAGCCAATTGAAGAAGGGGATTGGTTCATTCAAAGTAATTTAGCACAAACTTTAAAGCTCATTCGTACTCACGGTTCAGACGCTTTTTATAACGGTGAAATAGCAGAAGCGTTAGCAGCAACTGTACAATCATTCGGTGGGAGTATGGCGACTTCGGACCTGTCTCGTTACGATGTAACAGTTGATGAGCCGATTTATGGAGATTATAAGGGTTATACCGTTGCCAGCATGCCACCTCCTAGCTCAGGTGGGTTATTCTTAATTCAAATGCTTCAGATACTTGAGGGATTCGATCTAGAACAATATGATGTCCGCTCAGCAGATAAATACCACCTCCTCTCTGAGGCCATGAAACTCGCATATGCAGACAGGGCTGCATACGCAGGAGATCCTGAATTTGTAGAGGTACCGATGCAAGGACTATTACACCCTGAATATATCAGTGAGAGACAAAGTCTTATTGATGTAAGGACTGCGGGGCAGCATGTGACCCATGGTGACCCATGGCGCTATGAAGAAGCAGAAGCTGATTATGGGATTGTGACACAAGAAGACGATAAGGATATTGGAGAGACCACGCATTTTACTGTAGCTGATCGTTGGGGGAACGTTGTGTCTTATACGTCAACGATCGAGCAGGTTTTTGGTACTGGGATTATGGTCCCGGGTTATGGTATTATGTTGAACAATGAACTCACGGATTTTGATGCCCGACCGGGTGGCGCGAACGAAGTCCAACCGAATAAGCGTCCCCTAAGTTCGATGACGCCTACGATAGTTTTACAAGATGGTAAGCCTGTGTTGACCTTGGGCTCTCCAGGTGGTCCTACTATTATCACGTCGGTGCTACAGGTATTCCTCAATATTATGGCGTATGATATGAGTTTAAAAGCTGCGATTGACGAGCCACGAATATATAATACGCATACTTCCGTAACGAGATGGGAAGAGGGGATACCAGAGGATGTTATTACTGAACTGAGAGATAGAGGGCAAGTTTATGAGCAACATCCTCGTCTAATCGGTAATGTTCAGAGCATATATATCGACCATGATAACCATATGTTCTATGGTGTCGCTGATGCAAGAAGAGATGGAGCGGCGATAGGGGTGACTAAGCGAGGGAACCAACAACAATAAAACTAACAACAAAAATGACAGTCACAACACAAACAGGATCCCTGATTAGATGGTTAAAGAAAGGGAGTTGCTACAAGCGACTCCCTTAGATTGTTGAAAAACCTCCTATGAACGAACTAGCAAAATTGCATCTTAAAAAATGTATAAAATGTATAAAAATAGTATATTTTATGATATCGGGGTCTATATCGTCATAGGGGATGCTAGGACATTAGTTCTAATTTTTGAAATATTGACTTTATACAACACTTGTCGTGCTATAATTTAGACACAAACAAAATTTAGTCTCACGAAGGAGTGTTGTTATTGAGCTGGAAGAAAAGTTTTACTTTAATGCTATTGGCCGTACTTGTTTTGGTGTCGAGCTTAGGCCATGTTACAGCTACTACCCAATCATCTGCGATTGAAGTGGACCCAGAGTTACAAACACTATTACAAGACTCACTAGATTCAGTCCTACATACTGTAGTCGTTACATACTATGACACACCAACAGAAAAAGATTTATCGTCATTAACTTCTATAGGCCTTAACACTTATGTATTTGAAGAGTTGCCTATGGTGGCAGTACAAGGAACTAAACTTCAGATTGAATCACTTTTTAATTTAACTAATATTCGCTCTATTTATGCAGACAAAGAGTTAGAGTACTATACGAATGAAAGTGTGTCCTATATCGGAGCAGATCAAGTATGGGAAGATCCTAAACTCGGTTACACGGGTGAAGATGTGACCGTTGCTGTGATTGATTCTGGTATAGATGCCATGCACCCTGACTTAACATTAGCGGAGAAAACCATCCAAAACGTTAAAATACTTGCAGATATCGATCCGTTTGGTGATGGTTCCCTTTATGCTGAGGATGTGCCGAATACGGATACAACTTCAGGTCACGGTACACACGTTGCTGGTACGATTGCTGGGACTGGTGAAGCGAGCGAAGGAACCTATAGAGGTGTCGCTCCTGATGCTAACCTTGTAGGTCTTGGGACGGGCGAAGCAATCTCAATCCTTTTTGCACTTCAAGCCTTTGATTACGTTCTTAAGCACCAAGAAACTTATGATATTAAAGTCATCAGTAATAGCTGGGGAACGACAGGGGAGTATACACCTAATAACCCTATTAATATCGCCAGCAAGGAAGCTTATGATGCAGGTATGACAGTCGTTTTCGCCTCCGGTAATGAAGGTCCTGGAGATAACACACTAAATCCTTATTCTGTTGCACCTTGGGTGATCGGTGTTGCGGCAGGAGACAAAGAAGGCCAGTTAGCTAGTTTCTCTTCACGTGGGGTTGAAGGAGATGAATTATTACATCCAACCATAACAGCTCCAGGTGTAGACATTGTTGCGGCAAAATCGAGCACAGGTTTAGTGATGAATTCATTAGGTTTAGTGACAGATATTCAGGTTATCGCGCCTGGGCATTTGCCTTACTATACAACGGCTAGTGGTACGAGTATGGCCACACCTCATGTATCAGGTGTTATCGCTTTGATGCTTGATGCAAATCCTGATTTGCACCCAGACATCGTCAAACAAATCCTCGTTGATACAGCAACCCCTATGCCAGATTATAGTGAGCATGAAGTCGGAGCAGGTTATGTTAACGCATATGATGCAGTGACTAGAGCGTCTCGAGCAGGGAATCAGAAAGGCAAATATAAAGATAATGAAAAAGAGAAGGAGTACGATACTTATACCGTCTCATACGAATGGGAGGGAACTATTGGTCCCGGCGTAGCGGAAATTGATGAGGAATCTCATGACGAATACCTATTTGATATCGATGGTGAAGCCGTCAATGTAACAGTCGAAATTGACTGGGGACTTGCCGTTAACGACCTCGACCTGTATGTGTATGACCCGGAAGGTGGACTTGCAGGAAGCTCCGGTCAATTTGCAACTACGTCTGAGAAAGTAAACATATCACACCCAGAAACGGGTGAATGGACAGTCGACGTGACCGGTTGGCTCAACACCGTTGAGTCCTATACAGGTACTTATACGGTAGAGTATATTGTAAATTAGTTGTGAACACTTACAATTTTATGAAGTGAAGCTGCCGACTTCATTCGTTTTTTGGCCCATTGGTTCCACGAATCAATGGGCTTTTTTATGTATATATTTGCCTAACCGACATGAACTTCTAGTCACTGTTTTGCTTTTTCTCCTTTGCCAAAGCTTTACGGTCTGTAGCTGATGGCGGTTTTTCCATCCAACCATGATCAATCATAATATTCATACAATCCTCACCATATTTGATAAGCTCAGGTATCAGACGTAAATAATGAGTCCCAAGATCTCTACGGTTTGTCGTGCTAACAGAGGCACCGTAGAATGCAATGGCTGCTTGCGTAGACAGCTGTACCATGTACATCATGAGTTTTTCCGAGAACGGAGGGACTGTAGAATTTGTAACAGTAGATTCCCAAGAGGTTGGAAAGTTAAGTTGTTCTTCACGGAACATAGATTCGAAGACCTCGGTTTGTTTTAAGGTTATATCGACACCCCTTAAAATCATGTCTCGAACGTTTTTTATTTGGGAGACTTGAGCAAAACCTGTTTTCAAAGCAATATGTAGGTACATTTTATTCATATTGAACGTAATATGACTGATTTCGATAGCAGTCAAAGGACGCCGCTGTCCAAACCACCCACTCAAAAATCCCTGATGCTTGACTGATTCGGTTTTCTTCAGGAGGATTGATCACAGGTGGCCGGTTGTAAATACCTTTTTTTAATACGGCATCGACGCATTTTTGAAATATCTCCATGGCCTCTTCGTTGCATGTCACATAATAATCCCTTAGGTCCTTGCGAATGGAAGTGCTAAGAGATAAAGAATAGCCAGATAATCCATGCAGACTCATAATATAGAGATAATTAAGATAAAAAGTATCCTGAAAAAGACGAGGAGCATGAACATCAACATCTTGCTTCGTAAATCCTTGGGGGATCGGGTATAACTCATGCTCAAAGAAGCCCCTTATGTCCTCTACATGACTTTGCGCTATTTTTAAAGAATATTGATATATATGCCGGATGTCTTCATCTTCTATATGAGAAAGCGCGTATTTAGTGAAGCAGATAGACATTGTATCAAAGAGATACTGTGTCCATAAGCTAGCTATTTCAGGTGCTGTTAACCTCGTATGGTGATGAGTGTTCAAGTTTCGCTTCCCTCCTTTACCCATAAAGCTTTAGATACTCCTTTGCTTAATTAGGAGTCTAAAAGAGGCTAGTTAATCCGTCAAAACCTTATTACCCATATGTTCTGTCAATGTTTGACATGTTATGTATTGAAAAATTGAAGGGCAAATAGGGTTTCTATATAAGGTTCTATCTGAATTTTCTATACAAACAATCCATAATAAAGGCGAGAATATGTTATAATCTGTGATATACACTGAAAGTGCAAGCGCCATCATAGCGCGGGATGACTATCTCTCATATTAGAAGATTAAAGGAATCCAATCACAAACATTAACAGAATATAATTTTGGATCAGTTTTGGAGGGGAGAAAGAACATGCAAATGAACGGATTGATGGGCGGTTTTTATAAGGTTTCAGAATGGATTATGAGGCTCGCATACGTGAACTTACTCTGGATTTTATTTACACTGTGTGGGCTCATTATCTTAGGTTTCTTTCCGGCAACGGCTGCTATGTTTGCCATTACACGCAAATGGATTATGGGTGAGGTTGAGGTTCCAGTGTTCCGTTCGTTCTTAGAATACTATAAAAGGGACTTCCTTAAGAGTAATACATTGGGATTAGTGCTTATCATCATAGGTACTATCCTCATAGTTGACCTAAGATTCTTTAGAGAGACACTCTCAGGTCTCACTCAATTACTTTATTATCCCTTTTTAACAATCACATTCTTTTATCTCCTGATGCTTTTTTACGTTTTTCCAACCTTTGTCCACTATGATATTAAAAATTTTCAAGTCCTCAAAAATGCGCTTATTATTATGATCATGAACCCTGTACAGACAATTATGATGGTCGTGGGGGTATTTGCCTTTTATTATGTCATGCTTACTATTCCAGGGCTCATTCCCTTCTTTAGTGGGAGCGTACTTGCTTACGTCATGATGTGGTTTTCGTATACCGCTTTTACTAAAGTTCAACAGAAAAAAGAAGCTATGGCACAGCAATAACGCTTGCCATATCGCACAATAAAAAGAATGGGCTGTACAAACCTACTTTAGTAAACGAATGGATGCCGCTTCTTTACGGCGCTTGATTTCATTCATACTAAGGTAGGTTTTTTTATGTCTCGGTTCTACAATTTATGTTAGGGTATATGCCTAAGTAAGAGCGGCCGTAAGCACGTCCCTTAAATCGCATTAAACGATAAAATGATTTTTGTAAGAATGAATCTAGATAAGTACATATCATTAGCTAGTTTATATTGCGACTATTTTACCAACAAAAATAAAAACAAACAAAGATTAAAACAAACGAAATATAGCATAGACAAAAAAATAGTGCTATACTATAAAAAAGACTTTTTACTTTTCTGAATATACAAACAAAAATATCTTTGGACATTAATGAAAGCGCTTTAATGTTTAGGTTATAGACTATGATTTGGTATGAGGAGGAATGGGCATTTGCGAACGTCTTTAAAGCTTTTAAAAAGATTTAAAGCAAAAGTAAGTGACCGATGGAGCAGGGCGTACTTTCGAAAGAATTTTGTACTTATATTATTCATTACCGCCATTCCTGGGTTAATAACAGGGATATGTATCTATCTGTTTGTCGTGGGACAGGTCGAGGACGAGCTCACGGAACTCCATCAAAATCAAATAGATCAGTCGGTGAGTTACTTAAATGATCAACTGAACATCTTAGAATACACCATTTCTCATTGGGCTTTTGAACCTAATTTTGGTGCCTCTATTGAAGATATAGACTTTATTAAGGATTTTCGTCAAACGTATACCATTGAAAAGACGCTCATTATGATGCAAAGCTACAATCCGCTCATTGATAAAGTGAAGCTATTCGTACAGAAAGATGATTCAGTCCTATTCGATACCAATTACGGGACCGTCAAAAATCAACAAGAACGTGACTTCTTTCAATCCCTATTCAATCATGAACGTAATATTTACTGGTTAGAGCATGCCCGAAAGGATATATTCGCTACTCAAGATAGACTTGGTATTCAAGCTAGACTCGATACTCAACATAGTCTGGGTACTGAAGATAGTCTCAGTCATAATGACCCTTCCTTTGCCCTCATACACCATATTCCCGGGACAAGCCATGCGCCGTATGGCCTGATCTATGTGACATTGAATCGTGACAAACTGGTCAAAATGCTAGACAATTTAACACCGTATAATCAGGGGATTTCATTTATCTTAGGTCAGGAGAATCAAGTTCTTATATCCTCCAATACGGATCACAGCTATCAATTAGAGCACGCATTAAGAAAGCGTATTAATGATTTGCAAGAAAATGATCACGCTTTTCAATTTGATTGGCATGGTCACACCTACTCCGTGTCATTCGGAAAGATGGAAAGACTCAACAGTGAATGGACCTATGTATCAGCGGCCCCTATGTCATCCATCACTTCACCGGTTGTCTTCATATCTAAACTGATCGTCTTCGTTAGCATGACCGGCTTGGGTCTTGCCGTTATTTTAACTTGGTTTGTTTCCCGGAAAATATATCATCCAGTGGGACAGTTATTAAAGCATTTAACAGTAGATAAATCGGAGGCCGACACAGCAAAACATACCGATGAATTTAAATTGATTGAGGAGAAGTGGCAGGAATTATCTTATAAAAGTGAGTTGCTCCAAAACAGAATAACGGCCCACCTCCCTCAGTTATCAAATGGTTTCCTCTTGCAACTTATTCAGGGGTACCTCTATCACTACACTGAAGAGGACCTGAGGGCAAGGATGGAGAGCTACGGCTGGGATACCAAAGATAAACAATTTATTGTCATTAATGCCCAGCTTACTGGTTGCTATCAATCAATAGGAAATGATATCTCAGATGCAAATAATGACGAAAGTTTAGTGACGTTTGTCGCTGCTAATATGATAGAAGAGATAGCGGAAGACTTTTTTCAACAATCGCATGTGATCAACTTCCATGACTTGTCGGTAGGTATCATTTTAGTCTACGCAAGCAACGTTTCAATCCAGCATGATTTAGACCAATTTGTAAAAGCGATCACGAAAGCCGTCAATCAAAACATTGATTCACCATTAACCGTTATCCTGAGTTCACCCACAACTCAAGTGAAGAAAATCGCTCATTTGTTTGAAGAAGTGGCGCAGGCTAAGGGCTATCGCAATTTTGACAATGAAAATCAGGTCATCAATCTTCAAGATGTCGGCGCTTACCATTCCACACAGCATATCTATTACCCATTTGCCATTGAAAAGGAAGTGATACAAGCCGTTAGAATGGGGCATATAGAGGAAGTAGAGGGCCTTATCCGAGCATTTATAAGAGAGTTAACCGAAAAAGGTGTAACAGAGCTCAATATCCAGCCGGGAGTTTTCCAACTGTTCGGTAGTCTGCAACACGAGATTTTGCACACTGGTATACACCCTTATCAGTTATTTAACGGAAGGAATATGTTAGAGGAACTGTCGCTCATACGTGAACCTGAACGGATCATACAGTGGTTTAACGAGGAGGTCATTGAGCCTTATATTCAAGAGATTAATAACAGGACGAATATACAGTCTAAACAATTAGTCGAAAAAGTGATTACCATGATCAAGACACAATACATGGAAGATATCTCCCTCGAATATTGTGCGGATGAGGTTGGAACGTACCCTTATACTTTAAGTAAAGCTTTTAAACAAGTGACGGGTGTTAACTTTATAGACTATCTCACACAACTAAGGATTGATAAAGCCAAGGACATGCTAATCAATACGGATTTGAAAATCAGTGACATTTCTGCCAAAGTGGGTTATCGACACAGTTATTTTAATCGTATTTTCAAGAAGCAAACGGGTGTGCCGCCGAGTCAATTTAGAAAAACACATTGGGACACACACGCCGTATCAGCTAAGGTATCAAATAAATAGGTTAGAACAAACATATGGCCGTTTTGCAGTTTCTTGCTCATAGAAACTGCTTTTTTTATGACTGCTATAAATGTCGCATATGACTAAAAAGTGCAAACATACAAAAGGCGTGAAAAGAGGGTGAAACAAGAAAGTATTATTGTCGGAAAATTTAATCGATTGTATCTTTTAATTAATCAATGATCGCTTCTAGGACATCTACTCAAGGGCACCACCATAAAACCTATCATCACATGAGGTACGATAACGACATACCGAACATTGATGTAGAGAAAGGAGTGACGGGGTTGAAATTACATTGGCTCAACGCACCACCTCGGGACACAGCTGCTGGCACCACGTGGGGCGTTCCGTGGAAGAAAGGGGAAGTACAAGCATGTGAGGCCATATCCTTAGTCGATGAGTCAGGGCAACAAACGGCACTTCAGAGTTGGCCCATGGCGTTTTGGCCAGATGGAAGCGTGAAATGGACTGGGCACGCGGCTGTTTTTCCCGAAACCAATCACGAATCGTTGGAACTCAGTTTGAATCACAGAAATATAGAGCCCATGTTGAAACTGACGATTAAAGAAACGGGAGCGCATGTCATTATTGACACTGGAAAGCTCACTTGTATCGTTCCTAAAAAAGGAAGTCGTTTAATTGAATCGATCAAAATAGGAGACAAACGACTTGGAACGAACGGTCAGTTAATAGCCATCAAGGAGTCACGGGAAAATACTAAGGATGAGAAGATCTTTCGGCAGGTCAAGATGATCAGTGATGTCCAAAATGTTGTTGTTGAACAAGCCGGTCCCATTAGAGGTGTGGTAAAAATTCAAGGGGTGCATAGACAAGAGGGAGGTGAACACGATCAGTTCCCTTTCACAGTAAGACTTTACTTTTATGGTGGGACAGACACTATTCATATCGTGCACACTTTCTTATACGATGGTCATCCTCATGAAGATTTTATAAAGGGATTAGGTATGACTTTTCAACTTCCGCTAAAAGGGCAACCTTGGAACAGGCATGTGCGGTTTGCAGGTGAAAAGGGCATGTTCTCCGAGCCGTCCCAACTACTTTTAACCAGGCGACACCAGAATCACAAAGGACGGTACAGACGTCAAATCGATGGACAGGCGGTTCACTTTGAAGACAGTGATGATAGAGAACCATTAGAGCACGTCACCCAAAACGCGATATGGAACGACTTTAAATTAATTCAAGATTCGGCTGATCATTACAAGATCATAAAAAGGACCGGTCCGGATTGTTCATGGATTGATGCGGGACATGGTCATCGCGCCAAAGGGCTCATGTATGCTGGTGGAGAAAATGGGGGATTAGCCGTTCAGTTAAAGGATTTCTGGCAAAAGTATCCTTCAACGTTAGAAGTCTCAAGATTAAATGATGAAGCATCATCGATGGTGGTCTGGTTTTGGTCACCTGAGACAGAAGCGATGGATCTACGACATTACGACACGTCAACCCATGTGCTGAGTGCTTATGAGGGATTTGATGACATGCGGGCTACGCCTGTAGGCATAGGGAATACGAGTCAGATTAACTTAAAATGCTTCGACCAGTCACCCACCCATGAAGAGCTATACAACCTAGCGGAACGATGGCAATCCACACCATTACTCGTCTGTCAACCTGAATATTACCATCGTACCGGTGTATTTGGTGTTTGGAGTCTTCCAGATGACCATGACCCCCAGAAGCGTTTGCTAGAGGAACAACTAGACTTGGCCCTCGAATTTTATATGCACGAAGTAGAGCAGCGAAAATGGTACGGTTATTGGCATTATGGGGATGTGATGCATACATACGACCGCGTCAGACATCAATGGCGATATGACTTAGGGGGATTCGCCTGGCAAAATACTGAACTCGTGCCCAATATGTGGCTGTGGTACGCCTTTCTCCGTTCCGGTCGTGCAGCGTTATTTGACTTCGCTGAGGCGATGACTCGTCATACGAGTGAAGTGGACTGTTATCACCTAGGGGATTACGCGGGGTTAGGGTCAAGACACAATGTCAGTCACTGGGGGTGTGGTTGTAAAGAAGCGAGGATCAGTATGGCCGGACTGCATCGCTATTATTACTACCTCACTGCTGATGAGAGGATTGGAGATTTATTACGAGATGTCAGAGATGCTGACCATGCCACCGTGCGTTTGGACCCCATGCGTGAGTATGTCGAGAAGGATGCTTATCCCACACATGCACGAGTGGGTCCAGATTGGGCCGCCTTTACCTCCAACTGGTTTACGGAATGGGAACGTACAGGCAATGGCGTATACCTGGATAAAATCACGAATGGGATCACCTGTCTGAAATCCATGCCTTATCGACTTTTATCTGGTCCCACTCACGGATATGACCCTAGTAACGGGACCTTATATCATCTAGGGGATGGCCTGCCTGGTGGCTATCACATGATTATTGCCTTCGGAGCGCCACAAGTCTGGATGGAGTTAGATCAAGTACTTGAGGATGACACGTTGTCAGATATGCTCGCTGAGTTTGGCGCGTTTTATGTCCTAAGTGATGAGGAGAAAAGAGCAAGAACACAAGGCGTCTTAACGGACGACATGTTCAGCTGGCCAATGTTTGCTTCAGGAATGGTGGCCTATGCGGCGGCAAGAACCGAAGATAGCACCCTGGCTGAAACAGCATGGTCCCTATTACTAGATGAACAGCAGAGTCATATGAACTTACCACTAACGACAGAAGATATTGAGACTTATCGTACATTTACGGAGATACCCTGGATTTCGACGAATGCCATCTCTCAATGGTGCTTGAACATGATCGTTGCTTTAGAGCTCATTGGAGACAAGATACCTGAAGGTTTGTTAACGGAGTGGAAGACCAGTACCAAATAATCATTTCAATTTAGGGGGGCGTCATATGAAGTCAATATTAAAAACAAGGTTTGGTGTGTTCACACTGAGTGTCTTATTTCTTGTGTCAACTGTCATGTCAGCGTGTAGTCCAACTGAGGAAACGAATCAATCTACTACAGAAAGCGACACAGATCGGTTGGAAATCAATATTATGACCACCGCTTACTCACCTGAGCCACCATCAGACGATAGTCCAGCGTTAAAAGGCATAGAAGATTATACGGATACGGATATTACAATGCACTGGGTTCTTGACAACGCCTATGAAGATAAACTTAACATTACCATGGCTTCGGGAGAGTTGCCAGAGATCATGATGATTCCTAATAAGATGCCCAGTTTCATCAATGCGGTCAGAAACGGCGCTTTTTGGGAGTTAGGTCCATATTTAGACGACTATCCTAATCTGAAGGAGTCCAATGAAATTGTGCTCAATAATATGTCCATCGATGGCAAGGTATATGGCGTGTATCGAGCGCGCCCACTGGGCCGATTAGGCGTGACCATAAGAAAAGACTGGTTAGAGCATTTAGATCTCGATATCCCGAAGACGATTGATGAGTTTTATCATGTTTTGAAAGCGTTTAAAGAACAAGACCCAAATGGTTCTGGACAAGACGATACCTACGGAATGGTCGTCTCCAAATATAATGGCCCCTGGGACATTATGCAGACTTGGTTCGGTGCACCAAACAAGTGGGGTGAAGATCCCAACGGCCAACTCATCCCCGATTTTACGACTGATGAATATATGGAAGCGTTGAGGTTCTTTAAAAAACTGTATGATGAGGGTTTGGTTAATGAAGACTTTGCTGTGATGGACCCCCTTGAATGGGGCGATCCGATCGTGAACGGAGAGGCTGGCGTGATTGTCGATGTTTTAGACCGTGGGCATCGAGCACAAGAAGATATTCAAGAAATCAATCCAGATATAGAAGACCCTATAGATGTCTTTGGCGCTGTAGAGGGACCCAAAGGACTACGTCACTTACCGACCTCTGGTTATTCAGGTATGTTAGCGATACCAAAAACCAGCGTACAAACGGAGGAGCATCTCAGACAGATATTAACGTTTATAGATAAATTAAATGACGCCGAACCTCAAATCTTTGCCCAGAACGGCGTAGAAGGGCGACATTTTGAAATACAAGACGGTGAATTAGTGGAGCTGGATAATGGCAATAATCAGTTGGTCTATGAGAAGCAGGACCTCAATCAGTTCATTGCTTTTATCCCTGAAAACCGGTTTCATGAACCGGAGCAAACCCCTCTGCGAGTAAAGGAACAAGAAATCATGGAAGCCAACGAGGCAATCGTGGTCCCTAACCCTGCTGAAGCGTTAATTTCTGAAGTTTACAGTCAGAGAGGCCAACAACTCGATAACATCATTAATGATGCTAGGATCAAATTTATTGTCGGACAGATTGATGAGGCTGGTTTCCAAGACGCAGTTGACCTATGGTACAAAAGCGGTGGAGAGGCTTATGTGAATGAGATTAACGAGCAGTATCAGGCCATACAGAACTAGGACGACGTGACGTATTTAGGAGCTTTATACGGAGGGAGGGATTTTATTGCAAATGGCCAAACCAGAATATGCGTTAAAAAACCAAGCCAAACATCAAGTACAACCCCTAACTAAATATCAAAGGCTTAAGCGAGATAAATGGTTATATCTCATGCTAATCCCTGGTCTCGCGTACTTCTTGATATTTAAATATACACCGATGTGGGGCGTATTGATTGCATTTAAAGATTATTCTCCATTTCTGGGCTTTTGGGACAGTCCGTGGGTCGGAATGGATCACTTTCGAAATTTTTTTCAGAATCCTGACTTCTTTAGATTGTTACGCAATACGCTTTATCTAGCCGTACTAGACTTAGTTTTTTTCTTTCCGGCCCCGATTATATTAGCCCTTATGTTAAATGAATTGAGGTTCACATTTTATAAGCGGACGATCCAAACGTTAATCTATGTCCCCCATTTTATGTCTTGGGTTATCGTTGCGAGTATGACTTATCTCTTTTTCACCGCAGGGAGTGGTGCGATTAATATGCTCGTAGAGAACGTCACGGGTAAGCAAATCAATTTTTTATCCGCGCCTGAATGGTTCCGTCCTTTGATCATGCTACAGATTATATGGAAGGAAACAGGATGGGGGACCGTTATATTTTTAGCTGCACTAGCCGGTGTCAGTCAGGAGCAATATGAAGCCGCTATCGTGGACGGTGCAGGAAGGCTACGCAGACTGTGGCATGTTACGTTACCTGCTATTAGAAGTACGATTATTATTTTACTCATCCTGAGACTAGGTAACTTTCTTGATACCGGATTCCAGCAGATTTTCTTAATGACAAACTCACTGAATCGTGAAGTGGCAGACGTTTTCGATACGTATGTTTATTTTGTCGGGATCACCCAAGGCGCCTATAGCTACAGTACAGCCGTGGGATTATTTAAAGCAGTCGTTGGCATCATCCTCATACTAGGGGCGAATAAGCTAGCTAAGAAGATGGGACAGAATGGCATATTCTGATGTGAGGGATAGTGAACGGAGGTGATGAAACGTCATGTTAAATATGCACAATACGCCTGCTGGAAAGGTTTTTGATGTCTTCAACATCATGATTTTAGGATTCATAGGGCTCGTCACGGTTCTCCCTTTCCTGTACATTCTTGCAGGTTCTTTTGCCACCGAGGCAGAGTTAACGAGGCGCAGCTTCTTTATTATACCGGAAACTTTTTCACTAGAAGCTTATAAGTATATTTTCTCTACTGATACGTTCTTTCGGAGTATCCTTGTTTCTATCTATGTGACCGTTGTAGGGACACTGATCTGTTTGATTTTTACATTTACAATGGCTTATCCATTATCCAGGAAAAAATTAATGGGTAGAAACGTCATCCTTAACTTGGTTTTGTTCTCTATGCTGTTTTCAGGGGGGATGATTCCAACGTATCTTGTGGTCAAAGGATTAGGGTTGCTAGATACGCTGTGGGCTGTGATGTTACCGATGGCCATTAACCCATTTTTCCTGATTATCGTCAAAAACTTTTTTCAGGAATTACCGATAGAGTTGGAAGAGTCGGCAAAGATCGACGGGTGTAGCGAGTTTAGTGTCTTTTGGCGCATATTTTTACCCTTATCAAAACCTGTCATCGCAACGTTTGCCTTATTTTATGCCGTACTGTTGTGGAATGATTTCTTTGCCGCCCTCCTGTATATCAATGATAGTTCTAAATGGCCAGTACAACTCTTACTGCAGCAAGTCATTATTTTATCTCAAATGGCTATTGGGGACGCGAGTCAGATGGGTGCAGAATATATTGAGCCACCTGAGCAATCTCTTAAGTTCGCAGTCATCATCGTGGCCACCGTCCCGATTCTTATCATTTATCCATTTCTACAAAAACACTTTGCCAAGGGGATTCTCATTGGTTCGGTTAAGGGATAGATTTTCCTGTCAAAAGGGATTTCATTGTAGTGACCTATACTAGCAAACGACGACTGACAACCAAATAGACCATATTATTTTTAATATACAAAATATTATAAATATGAGTTGTAATGACGAGAGATGATTAGAAAAAGGAGGGATCAAAACAGTCTTTTTTAACGAGGGACAACCCAATAAGGCCAAAAGAAAATTTAAAGGAGTTGAGATGAAAGAATGAGAAAAAAGATGAAAAGGATGAAACGTCTAGGCTCAACGCTGCTATGCGGGCTATTACTCGTAACACCGTTCTCTGGTCAACAAAGTAGCGCAGAAGCTTCTGAACAAAGTGAGCAAGGGCGTCAAATGGAGTATCTAGATCGAGGAGTTGTAGCGGTCAAAGTGGATGAGGGGGTATTTGTCAGCTGGAGATGGCTGGGCACTGAGTCTAAGCAAGTCACTTTTAACCTCTATCGTGATGATGTCAAGGTGAACGACACACCGATCACATCGAGTACAAATTACCTGGACTCTGAAGGGACAGAGGAGGCATCTTATAGCGTAAGTGCAGTCGTTGATGGGGAAGAGCAGCCCAAATCTGAACCTGTGCAGGTGTGGGGAGAGTCTTATCATGCCATTCCACTACAAAAACCTGATGGGGGTGTCACACCAGATGGCGTTTCCTACACTTACCATGCGAATGATGCGAGTGTAGGTGACCTAGACGGAGATGGGGAGTATGAAATTGTCCTCAAATGGAACCCTTCAAATGCGAAAGACAATGCCCATAACGGTTATACAGGAGAAGTATTCATCGACGCATATAAGCTCGATGGGACACAAATGTGGAGAATAGGGTTAGGGAAAAATATACGAGCAGGTGCGCACTATACCCAATTTATGGTCTACGACTTAGACGGTGATGGTAAAGCTGAAGTAGCCCTCAGAACAGCTGATGGCGCCACTGATTCACAAGGAACGGTTATCGGGGATGCTGACGCGGATTACCGTAACGAACAAGGACGGATTCTAGAAGGACCTGAATTTCTTTCTATCTTTGATGGAGAGAGTGGAGAAGTGATGGTGACAACTGATTTTGAGCCTGCTAGAGGAGACGGGTGCGACTGGGGAGACTGTTACGGCAACCGAGTGGATCGATTTTTAGCTGGTATCGCTTATCTCGATGGGGAAAAACCTAGTCTCATTATGACACGGGGTTACTATGAGAAAACAATGCTTGTCGCGTATAACTATAGAGATGGCCAACTAGAAAAATTATGGACCTTTGATACCGATACGCCTGGTAATGAAGGCTACGTTGGACAAGGTAATCACCAACTTAGTGTCGGTGATGTAGATGGGGATGGTCGAGATGAGATCATTTTCGGCGCGATGACAATCGACCATGATGGCCAAGGCTTATATACCACTGGACTTAATCATGGGGATGCCTTGCACTTTGGTAACCTAGATCCTTCTAGAGAGGGCTTAGAAGTGTTTGGTGTTCATGAGTCGGGCGAGTACGGCATAACTTATCGTGATGCTCAGACGGGCGAGATTTTATGGGGCGTGAAATCGGATCAAGACATCGGTCGAGGCATGTCCGCAGATATTGATCCACGACACTTAGGAGAGGAAGTGTGGGCCTCACATGGTATGGGCTTGTATACCGCCAAAGGAGAGAAGCTATCAGATGATTCACCAGCCTCTATTGATATCGGTATCTTGCAGGATAATTCACCAACCTCTATTAATTTCGGTATCTGGTGGGATGCTGATCTCAGTCGGGAGTTACTCGATCATGATTGGCACGGCTGGGATGTAGGATACGGTACACCTAAAATAGATAAATGGGACTATCATACAAGCCAGTTAAACCCCATCCTTGTGCTTGATGGAACAGCCTCCAACAACGGAACAAAAGGGACGCCTACCTTACAAGCTGATATCCTAGGTGATTGGCGTGAAGAGGTGATTGTCAGAGACATCGATAGCAGTGAATTGCGTGTGTATACCACCACCGACATCACGGACCATCGTATATATACACTGATGCATGATACGAACTATCGTCTAGGCATTGCTTGGCAGAACGTCGCTTATAACCAACCACCTCATCCTAGCTTTTACTTAGGGAACGGCATGGATGAGCCACCAACCCCCAATGTATATCAGCTTGTACCTGCCGAGGTAAACGTCACGCCTCATAAGATAAACACAAAAAAAGATAGTCAAAATGGTACACTCATGGCCGACATCACATTACCAACTCAGCTTCATGCTGCCATCGAAGAGGTTTATATGAAGGTCAATGATCAAGTCATTGCCGGAGAATTAGTCGATTCAGATCAACAAACAAAAGCGAAGTTCAATCGCCAAGACATCAAAAACCTACTTCAAGAAGCGGAAGGAAGTGTTGATGTGAAGGTGACAGGCTCACTATCAAACGGAGATAGATACGTGGGCCAGGCGACACTAGAAGCCGTTCATGAGTAATAGCGTAAGTAATGATGAGCATAGATTAAAAGGGCTGATCTGCCAAGGTCAGCCTCTAAATATCTTAGAAAGGATTTTTATTCATGTCAGATAACAAGTTGCAGATCTTTCTGATTGGAGATTCCACGGTCCAGACTTATGGCACAGATGACGCACCCCAAGCAGGATGGGGACAATACATTCACCGCTATTTTACTTCCCATGCTCATATTCAAAATCATGCCATAGGTGGGAGAAGTACGAAGACATTTTATGAAGAAGGACGTCTCGCGCCTATATTAGACGGACTAAAACAAGACGACTACGTTCTCATTCAGCTCGGACATAATGACGCGAGTAAAAACAAGCCCGAGCGGTATACGGACCCTTTTACATCGTATCAAGACTTCTTAGAAACGTATATTCAACTGATAAAAGAACACAACGGCCGTCCCGTGCTAATTACCCCCGTAGCCAGACTTCATTATGAAAACGGTCACTTTATGAACGATTTCGAAGACTATTGTAAGGCCATGAAAAACGTGGCCGAAACGGAACAAGTGCCACTCATCGACCTGATGAGCCGAAGTCTGCAACACTATGAGGCGATAGGTTATGACGAGGCGCAGACATTGTTTATGGTCTCAGTAAAGGGGGAAGATTACACGCATTTTACAGAAAAAGGTGCTGACGTGATCGCAAGACTTGTAGCAGATGAAATAAAGCATCATGAGCAGTTAGCCCTATCATCCTATGTGAAATCAGGTGTGTCTTTAACGTAAGTATGGTTAAAATTAATGTCAAAATTAATCAATATAATGTGGGGTCATCATATGAGCAGTAAAAAACAATTATATCATGGTGCAGCCTACTATCCTGAGTTGTGGGATGCCAAAACCAGAGAAGAAGACATCCGTTTGATGAAGAAGACAGGGATTAACGTTGTTCGAATGGGGGAGTTTGCTTGGTCTACCATGGAACCGGAGGAGGACAACATTGACATCCAGTTTTTTGCTGACATGATAGACCAACTCTACCATCACGGGATAGACACGATCATGTGTACGCCAACCCCAACACCTCCAATTTGGTTATCGCATGGACACCCCGAGCGTATGCATGTCCATCAGGATGGCACAACGATGGCGCACGGCTCTCGACAGCACGTATGTACCAATCATCCTTATTTTAGAAAAAGGGCAGCGATTATCACTGAGCATATGGCCCGAGCAATTGGAACGCGTCCCGGTTTGGTTGGTTGGCAAATCGATAATGAATTGAAGGCGCATGTCGGGGAGTGCTACTGCGCAACGTGTCAAACGCTGTGGCATCAGTGGTTAGAAGAACGCTACGGTACGATTCATAAGCTGAATGAAGCATGGGGAACAGCTATTTGGAGCCAGTATTATCAGACCTTTCAACAAGTGCCACAACCGGGACCCACGCCTTTTTTGCACAATGCTGCTTTAAAGACCATGTACCAGTTTTTTTCGATGGAGATGCTAGCAGCATTTACTGCTGAACAGGCTGAAATGATAAGACGATATTCAAAAGCGCCCATTACACATAATGGCAGTTTCGGTTTTAAGGTTGATAATGAGCGTATCTTTCAATCGTTAGATTTTGCCTCGTTCGATACTTACGCCTCCATTGAAAATGCCGGAGCGTATATCATGAACTGCGACTTTTGGCGTAACGTGAAGGAGGGCCGTCCTGTCTGGGTCATGGAAACGAGTCCATCCTACAATGCTCATCTAGAGGGATATGCATCTCCTCACCCGAACGGATACCTAAAAGCTGAGGCGGTCGCGGCATATGCCCTTGGTGCAGAAGCTTTCTGTTATTGGCTTTGGCGGCAGCAGAGGACGGGAAGTGAGCAACCGCATGGGTCTGTGATCAGTGCTTGGGGGAAACCGACTGTGGGATATCCTAATGTGTTAGAGGTCGAACAGGTTAGAAAAGACATAGAACCCTATATCGTTGACACGGTCCTCACGCCCGCTGAGGTGGCGATGACCTACTCGGATCGCGCAAAAACTTTCCTTACCACAGAACCCCATCGACAGCTGAATTACAGAAGCCTAACGTCGGATTTTCATCAACGGTTACTAGAGATGGGGATTCATCGGGATTTAATACTAGAAGGTCACCCACTCAATCACTATAAACTGCTGTTCACGCCTTTTATGCCGTATATCTCAGAAGCGTATATGCAAAAAGCTCAGGCTTTCGTTGAGCAAGGGGGCATATGGGTTGTTGGGCCTCTGAGTGGGGGACGAACATCGGAACATACCATACACACGGATGCGGCCTTAGGAAAAAACCTAGAGAGACTAGCTGGAGTAGAAACGCTGTACACCTTTCCTATGGACCCTCGTACCACTGAAGGTGAAGCTTTTGGAGAACGAGCTGCTCTAGATATGTGGAGTGCCGTATTCAAAACAAAGGGAGGGACGATGAAGGGGGTCATCAGGCAAGGTGTCACACCTGGTGAAGCTTTTATAACAGAACATAAGGTGGGACAAGGAAAAGTCGTGATGCTCGGTGCTATGCCTGTCGGGGAAAATGGACATCGGATGCTGAAGCGGTTGATTGATCATTACGCTCAAGAGGCCAACATCAATCACTACTTTAACGTCACGCCCGGCACTATCGTAGCTCCAAGGCAGGGCAATGACTATAATCTATGGTGTGTCGTGAACATGGACGGAAAAGGTGGAAGATTGACCATACCACGAAAGGGTTCGAACCCTGTGACGGGTGAAAAGGTATCTGCAGGAACGATACGAGTAGACCCATTTGAACATCTCATCATCCGATTTGAGAAGGAGTAATTTGAGGAAGAGTGATTTGAGGAAGAGTGATTTGAGAAGGAGTAATTTGAGAAGAGAGAAGGCGTAATGACGATTATCGCCTTTGGTTAATAGAGAAAAAACGGCAGATGATACAGCAGGCTAGAACAAACCAAAGAGAGGCATGAGGAGTGTGTTTGAATGCCGGATCATTTATGTCGAGATCGGTCGTTAATTTATGCAAACAAACTGGCATCGGCAAAAGATGTGAGAGATTTTACGATGGAAGGAAAGGGCGTCATCTCATTCCCACAAGGTCGATTACGAATGGAGAACAGCTTGAACGCCCAAGAGGGACAGAAAGCAAATTTTGTCTACTGGCTTAATCAAGACTTCCCTAGTGATCTATGTGTTGAATGGGAGTTTTGGCCCATCAGAGAACCGGGGCTTTGTATCTTATTTTTCGCCGCTATTGGGCAAAATGGAGAGGACTTGTTTGACTCTACCCTCCAAAAGAGAACCGGTGAATATGCTCAGTATCATTCAGGAGATATTCACACGTACCATGTTTCTTACTTTCGGCGTAAATATACAGAAGAGCGTGCGTTCCAAACAGTCAATCTACGTAAAAGTAGGGGCTTCCACCTTGTGTGCCAAGGAGCCGACCCGATGCCTTCAGTTTCAGACGCCACGCCGCCTTACCATATGAAGCTCTACAAATACGAGGGTCACATTCAGTTTTTTATCAATGACTTAATCCTCTTTGATTGGACAGACGACGGGCAAACGTACGGCCCTATATTGAAAGGAGGAAAAATAGGCTTTAGACAAATGGCACCGCTGATAGGGGAATATGCCAATCTTAGGGTTTATGAATTGTAATTGGGGTTGTACTCATTATTAAAAAACAAATGTATTGAGATAGAAATGCACGCGATATGTGTGATTTTTGTCTTTAGAGAAAGGTAAATAGTAATAGGAGAATAGTCTAACTAGGAGAAAGAGAGAAGGGGGAGCTGCGGCTTCTCCTTTTTATTCTGCTTTTGTTTCGTTCGTATTTGTGCTATGGTATTGTTATGTTCATTTATGTTCGTTTTTTTTATTTAGAAAAAAGGAGGACAATATGCTCTCAATAGAACGTCATGAGAAAATTTTAGAGCTACTTAACAAAAAAAGAGTGGTCAAAGTGTCAGAGCTCAGTCAAACCTTGCGAGTCACAGAGAAAACCATTCGTATAGACCTAGAACAGTTAGAAGAGCAAAACCTGCTCAAAAGAATACATGGTGGCGCGATTTTAGCTGAAGATGGTCACACGATGCTTCCGATAAAGGAACGTCAGTCTCGTAATAGCCATGTGAAGCAAGCTATAACGGAACAAGCACTGCCGATGATAACGGAGGGAGATACCATTCTACTAGATGGAGGCAGTACAACACTGGCCTTAGCTGAGAAATTAGGGGACAAGCCGGTCACCGTCATTACAAACGATATTCAGATCGCGCACGTCTTGTTAGAGAAAGAAAAGGTGCAGTTGATGGTCTTAGGCGGCACGAGGATTGATACAACAGCTTCACTCATAGGGACACAGGCTATAAATGAATTGCAAAAAATCCACGTAAATCATCTGTTTCTGGGAACGACAGGGATCCATCCTACTCGAGGGTTAACGGTCTTTAATAGTCTTCATGCAGACTGGAAGAAGCAAATCATGCAAATCGCAAACCACATTACACTGTTAGTGGACGCCACTAAAGTAGGGAAAATCGCTTTAATACAGTACGCTGAAGTGTCTGACATCGATCATATGATCACGGATGACCAAGTTGACCGCTCGCTACTTGGCGATCTGGAACAAAAAGGTGTCAATGTGACAGTGGTATAAAAGTCAAAAAATTGTTGCGATTCAAACCAAGTGTGATAAAATATAAACTATAACAAACATAAACGAACAATTTGAGGAGGTTGTTATAGTGGAAACGAGATACGCGACGAACCCCGAAGACGTTAAACATTACACAACGGATAGGTTGAGAAAGGAATTTTTAATAGAGAACTTGTTTCAAACGGGTGAATTAAACATGGCTTATAGTCATCATGATCGGATGGTGATCGGAGGGGCTGTACCGACATCATCACCTTTAAAGCTAGACGCAGGCGATTATTTAAAAACGAATTATTTTCTTGAGCGTCGTGAGATCGGCATTATAAATATCGGTTCTAAAGGCGTTGTTAAGGTGAACGGGGAAGAGTATACGCTCGATAAAAGAGATTGTTTATACGTGGGACTTGGTCACGAGGACGTCACCTTCCACAGTGCGGATCCTCAAAATCCAGCACGTTTATATATGATTTCGAGCCTGGCGCACACGCAATACCCTACACAGAAACTGGCGATTGACAAAGCAACGCCTGTACATATGGGGTCTTCAGAAGAGTGTAACGAACGAACGATTTATCAATATATTCACGCAAACGGTATCCAAAGCTGTCAGCTCATGATGGGGATGACCTTGCTCCAACCAGGAAGCAACTGGAATACAATGCCAGCACACTTGCATGATCGTCGTGCTGAAGTTTATTTATACTTTGATATGAATGATACGGGACGTGTCTTCCACTTCATGGGAGAGCCACAGGAAACACGTCACCTCGTTGTCAGCAATGAGCAGGCCGTGATTTCACCAAGCTGGTCTATTCACTCCGGTGCCGGCACAAGTCACTATACATTCATCTGGGCCATGGCAGGGGAAAACTATACATTTAAAGACATGGACTTTGTTGACATGAAGGATTTGAGATAAACGAGACAGACATCGGAGGTGATAAGATGAGTATAGAGAATATGTTCTCACTGAAAGGAAAAACAGCATTGGTTACTGGCGCTAGAACAGGGATAGGACAAGCGATTGCAGTGGGCTTGGCACAGGCTGGCGCAAATCTTATCCTTTTGGGCCATAGAGATAATATGCAGGAAACATCCCAATTGGTCAGTGAAGCAGGCGTGAAATCGCAAACGGTGTTGCTTGACCTGTCTAAGCCGGATAAAGTGGCGCCTTTTTGCCAGGATTTACTTGCTGAACATCGAGTTGATATCCTCGTCAACAACGCGGGGATTATTCGGAGAGAGCCAGCTGTCGATTTTTCCTATGACAATTGGGAGTCCGTGATTGATACGAACCTCAATGCGTTATTCGTGTTAAGTCAACACATCGCTAAGCCTATGCTCGAAAGGGGATATGGGAAGATCATTAATATCGCCTCACTCCTATCCTTTCAAGGGGGAATTACCGTTCCTTCTTATGCTGCTAGTAAACATGCGGTAGCCGGTTTAACGAAAGCGTTGGCCAATGAATGGGCGCAAAAAGGGATACAAGTCAATGCGATCGCCCCTGGGTACATTTCGACAAATAATACACAAGCGTTACGTGAAAATGAAGAGCGTAATGCTGCAATCCTGTCCCGAATCCCGACGGGGCGCTGGGGCGAACCAGATGATCTCGCAGGGGCAGCCGTTTTCTTGGCCTCTCCAGCTTCAAATTATGTGAATGGTCATGTGTTAGTGGTTGACGGTGGGTGGATGGCAAGGTAAAAAAAAGGGTGGCTGTGAGGTTTAATAACGGACCACAGTCACCCTGTTTGTCTTAAACGCCCATTCAACTTTCTGTCGGTGGTGTTTCCTCGATGTGTCTGTCATGGATACAATCCTCACAAACCCCATAAATATCGTGTTCTTCCTCATGATACTCCTCACTCTTACCGCATACCTCACAGATTTTAGGCACCTATTCTCACTCCTTTTACATGATTGGCCTACTGTTTGATTGGGCCTTCAGCATTCCGTATCTGGAATCCACAATCGGCTATCGCTTGTTCGAAGTCTTGGACTGAAGCCGCATTCTCGTTGTATGAAATAGTGGCCTCTTTTTGATCTAAGTGGATTTCAACCTTACGAATACCCCAAACATCGTGCAGGACGCCACTGATGAGTTCAGCATCCTCAGGTGTATTCATATCCTCTAATAATAGGGTTTTCTTGGTGACCATTTGATTGCACTCCTTTTATTCCTTCTCTTTAGAAGCAAAAGTCAGCATCATTAGTGTGGGTTTTGAGACTGTTGTTGTTTCTTTAATTCAACGCCCATGCCTTTTAACAGTCCGGTCATGGCAGAAAGAGCAGAAAGGACATCAGGGTCATTCATTGACTTGATTAACTGCCATTTACTTACCTTATCTGGCGATGTGTTGATATGGGTCATGCCTTTGTTGGCGGCTCCCAGAATCGTATTCAGTTGGTCCGGGTCAATTTCTCCTATCAGTTGAAAGAGATTGATGCCGTTTTTGATTGTACGATGCATGTGAGGCTGGTTTAACTGTTCAACACCGATGACGCCAATTTTATCGCGTGTCCTTAACATGCCTTTGAGGATGTCTAGAACCCCCGCTTCTTGCAGCTCTTTAAGGATATCCAGAGTTGTGGTGATGGCTTCTTTGTTATGGGCGATGAGCGAGAGTAGCTCATCGAGTGCCATCGCTTGTCGTTCGGCAGGGGTCGGTTCATGTTTTTCAATGTGACTGATCGCCTTGGCCATGGTCGCTTCCCTCACTTTCAATCATTTCTGGAATGGGTACAAAATCAGGTCTAGACCACTTCTTCTCCACCTCAACGCCAATATGAGGCTGCGGATTTCCAAAGCGGTGATTTTTTCTTGGAAGAGGAGAAGGGCCCTCTGATTCAAGCACTTCCATTTTCACCTGCATCTCCTTATAGTTCGGTGTATGGGTTATTTTATCGTGATAGCTACTTGTGAGCTTATTGACGGCAGAACGATCCTCACGCGTATTCATGGGTAGATACAATTCGTTATCGTGGACACGATCAGAGACGAGTACCCTCACTTCTGCTTCACCATACGGGGAGGTTAGTTTGACTAACGCTCCAGATTGGAGGCCTCTTTCCTCAGCAAGTTCAGGTGATACCTCCAACCAAGGATTCGGCACTTTTTCTGTAATGGACGCCACACGATAAGTCATATTCCCTTCGTGGAAGTGCTCTAACAGACGCCCGTTGTTTAAATGCAGGTCATAATCGTCTCCCACATCTAACGGTGGTGTCCAATCTACAGGGAACAAGCGTGCTTTGCCATCTGGGAAGCCAAAGGCGTCCTCATAGAGAAGGGGCGAGTCTGTCCCATCCTTGTCCACGGGCCAAAGCAAGCTTTTCCAGCCTTCCAATCGTTCATAGCTTACGCCTGAAAAAATAGGGGCTAAGCTAGCAACCTCATCCATAACGTCTCCTGGGTGCTTGTAATCCCAATCCGCACCAAGGGCGTTCGCCACTTCTTGGAAAATCTCCCAATCCGGTTTGCTGTCTCCGAGGGGTTCAAACACCTGGTATAAACGCTGGATACGACGTTCCGTGTTCGTAAACGTTCCTTCCTTTTCTAGACTTGGAGAAGCAGGTAAGACAACATCGGCGAACTTGGCCGTTTTAGATAAGAAAATGTCTTGAACAACGAAAAAGTCGAGCTTCTCAAACGCGGCTTCCACGTGGTTGATGTTGGAGTCTACGAGCCCCATTTCCTCACCGAACAGATACATCGCTTTGACTTTGCCATCATGGATGGCTTCTACAATCTGGTGGTTATTAAGCCCTGGTTTTTTCGGTATGTCTGTTCCCCATGCTTTTTCATAGCGTTCGCGAACCTGTTCGTTCTCTATGGGCTCATAACCAGGCAGCCAAGCGGGCATTGTTCCGAAGTCACAGGCGCCTTGGACATTGTTGTGTCCACGAAGGGGGTAGCCTCCTGTGCCAGGTTTACCGTAGTTTCCAGTCACAATGAGTAAGTTTGAGATGGCGGTACTCGTATCCGAACCTCCCATGTGCTGTGTGACGCCCATCGCCCATAAAATGCACATCGTTTTTGCTTCATGAATCATGGTGGCCAGTTCAATCAGCCGATCTTGACTGATACCTGTAATCTCTTCCGCATAGGCCAGCGTATATTTTTCGAGTGACGCGGCGTAGTCTTCATAGCCGTTGACTCTATCTTTGATAAAGTTTTCGTCATGCCAGCCCTGATCGATGATATACTTGGTGATGGCGTTCAGCCACACGAGGTCTGTGCCGGGTTTCGGTCTGATATGAAAATCTGAACGCTGCAATAACTCATGATCTCGGATATCTGCTACAGCGATCTTCTGGTGCCCCAGTTTTTGGGCCCTTTTGACTCTTGTGGCCAATACGGGGTGCGATTCGGCCGGATTAGCACCCACAACGAACACAAGCTCAGAGCTGGCGATGTCTTTTATGCTTCCTGAGTCCCCACCGTAACCGACTGTCCGCATCAGACCAGCTGTGGCAGGGGATTGGCAGTATCGGGAGCAGTTATCGACATTATTCGTTTTGAAAATCGCACGAGATAGCTTCTGGAATAGGTAGTTTTCCTCATTGGTACATTTCGAAGAGGCAATAAAGCCCAGAGCGTCAGGCCCGTGCGTGTCCATTGTTTCTTTCAACTTAGAGGCTACAAGGCTTATGGCTTCCTCCCACGACGCTTCTACAAATTTATCGCCTTGACGAATTAACGGTGTCGTTAATCTGTCTTCACTATTGACGAAATCCCAGCCCCATTTCCCTTTGACACATGTCGAGATCCCATTAACGGGGGCATTATCCTGAGGTTGAACCTTAAGAATTTCACGATCATCTTTTGTCCATACTTCGAAGCTACAACCGACACCACAGTATGTACATACGGTTTTGGTTCGTTTAATACGATCTTCACGCATGGTGGCCTCAATATTGGAGACCGCAAAGATCTCCTTATAACCGGGTTCGACTTCTTTCGTTAAATCAATCATAGGTTCAAGGACATCTTTGGGCATGCCCGTCATGTACCCCGCTTCACCGAGCATAGATTTTTCCATTAAGGCGTTACACGGACAGACTGTCACACAATGCCCACAGGACACACAGGATGATTCATTAATGGGCACATCATCGTCCCAAATTACACGTGGTCGTTCGCGTTCCCAGTCAATGCTCAATACCTCACTCACTTGGACATCCTGACAAGCCTCAACGCACAGCCCACATAAGATACATTGATCCGGTTCGTAGCGGTACATAGGGTGCGAGTTATCTGGTGGGTACGGTTTAGCCTCAAAGTCGTATTTTTGATGTTCAATTCCTAGGTGCTCGGCCGTATTGTGCACTTCGCAATTGCCGTTATTATTATCACAAACCGTACAGTACAGCTCATGATTTTTTAAGATACGAGACATCCCTTCATACTGTGCTTCTTGCGTCTTTTCCGACGTGGTATCTACTGTCATACCCGGCTTTGCTTGAGTGGTACAAGCTCTTTTCAGTTCGCCATCGACTTCGACGTAACAAGTGTCACAAGTCTGTACGACACCGATCCCCAGCTGTGGCTGATAAGAACAGATTCCAGGAATGTACACGTCACTATACGCCTTGGCCACTTCAAAAATCGATTGTTCCGGACTCGCTTCAAAAGTTTGGCCATCGATTTTAATCGTGAAATTTTGTTCACTCATGTTCATACCTCCAAATAAGATCTAACATGCTATGCCTGTTGCAGCTCTCGACGTTCTTTCCTAATCGCTTTGCGCATGAACAGAGATACACCTAAAGCTGTTGCGAGTAAAAAGGCAAAAACGTAAAACGTCAGGGTATAACTTTGAGTTGTTTCCCTTAAGTAGGCCACAACCATCGGTCCTAAAATTCCCGCCGTAGACCACGATGTTAATAAGTAACCATGAATGGCGCCTAACTGCTTTGTCCCAAACAAATCTCCTATGAAAGCGGGTAGGGAAGCAAAACCACCGCCGTACATGGTCAGTATGATGTAAATAATGATTTGAAAGAGCAGCGCACTCGTGATAAAAGGTAACAGTAAGAAGAAGGCCAATTGAGCGATGAAAAAGATAACAAAAACATTCGGACGACCAATATAATCTGAAATAGTGGCCCAGCCGACTCGTCCTCCACCATTAAAGAGACCCATGACCCCGACCATAGTGGCGGCTGCAATCTCAGTCATGCCCACCATTTCTTGGGCCATTGGCGAAGCGATCGAAATGAGCATAATGCCGGCCGAAATATTAATGAGCATCATCCACCAGAGCATCCAGAATCGACCTGTTCTCACTGCTTCGCTCGCCGTCATTTGAGAAAGGTCCTGCTTCACTTCAACCTGTCCTTTATCATTCGTTTCCTTCATGCTAGCCGGCTTCCAATCTTGCGGTGGTTTGGCAATATAACTGGCACCGAGGGCCATCAATATAAAGTAGACGGAGCCTAAGATATAAAAAGTAGCAGGGATCCCCACGGTCGCCATCAGTAGCTCTGCACCTGGACCAGCGACTAACGCGCCGGCACCAAAACCAAAAACGGCCATCCCTGTTGCTAAACCACGACGATCTGGAAACCATTTGATCAGTGTGGACACGGGGGAGATATAACCTATCCCTAGCCCAATCCCACCAATGACCCCAAACATCAGGTAAAAACCATAAAGTGAACCCATGCTTAAGGCAAAGCCTGCCCCAATCATTCCCCCACTAAACAGGATTGCAGCAAGGAAGGCAGAGATACGTGGCCCGCGCTTCTCAACAAAACGCCCAAAAATAGCCGTAGAGAGTCCTAAAAAGAAGATAGCAATAGTAAAAGAAAAAGCCACATCTGTAGCGTTCCAACCGTACGTTTCAGAGAAAGGCTGTTTATAAACGCTATAAGCATAGATAGATCCAATCGACAAGTGAATGGCGATCGCACTTAATGCAATGAGCCAACGATTTTTTTCTTTCATCGCAATCCCCACCTTTTATTATTCTTTTAATTATCAGTGTCCTGAATGTGTCTTAATTATGCATAGCCTCGAGTTCCTGTATATATCGCCTGAAGTAAAATAGAAAAACCCTACGGAAGTGTCAATCTTTCTATCCGTAGGGCAATGCATAATCTTTAGGGGAATGCATAATTTCAGTCCTTTTTTCCAACGATAATAACCTGGTAGAAGGGAGTGTGGAACTAGGATGAGTAAACAAAAGCGTTCAAAACAACTACCCTGGTGGCACTTGGTTATCTTAGGGATCGCCTTCACAACGGGAACGGGTTTTTTCTTAGGGTCTAGCATCGCGATTCAGAAAAGTGGCTTTTTGGTCTTAGGCCTTTTCTTACTGGCCGCTTTTGGTACTTTTTTTGTGTTTGACGCTTTAGCGAAAATGATAGCCAACGATTCACAGAAGGGATCATTTAGAACTTACTCTAAAAAAGCGTTTGGCCATTGGGCTGGATTTAGTCACGGCTGGCTATACTGGATTTCTGAAATATTAATCTTAGGCAGTCAGTTAACCGCCATCGGTTTATTTGCCCAATTTTGGTTCCCGGATATTCCCTTGTGGGTGTTTGCCAGTATCTTTGCCACACTGGGTGTGGGTATTGTCTTATTAGGAACCAAAGGCTTTGAAACGATGGAAGACTTATTGGCTGTTATTAAGGTGGCTGCCATTATCATGTTTATCGGCGTCGGCTCCTTAACCTTGTTTGGTGTGATCGGTCAGGACCCCCCTCACATGCATACGCCAGACCACTATTTTTCTCAAGGAGTTATGGGCATGTGGACAGGGCTCATTTTTGTTTTTTTCGCTTTCGCCGGAATAGAAGTGATGGGGATCATGGCTGCACAATTAGAAAACCCAAAAGATGCCCCGAAAGCGGGTAGAATCATGGTCATGATTGTGACCGTATTATTTTTGGCTTCTATCAGTTTAGCGCTGCTATTAGCACCCCTTGACAGTTTCAGTGCCCAGGAAAGTCCATTTGTCACTGCGCTAAAAGATATTAAGTTTACGAGTATCGTGTATATCTTTAACGGTGTCCTCATTATTGCCGGTTTTTCTAGTCTTGTCGCTTCTTTATATGCTGTCACCTCGATGATGTATACCATCGCAAAGGATGGGGATGCGCCCAAATTCTTTGCCCAAAAAGGAAAAAGAAATATCCCTTACCAATCGCTAGGACTGACTGTGGTCGGCATGATCATCTCTATTATTGCCGCTCTTTTACTGCCTAAGAAAGTGTATGAATACATCACAACGGCAGGCGGACTGATGCTGATCTTTTCTTGGTTATTCATTCTCATGGCAGCACGGAAGTTACTTAAACTGACAACGTGGGATCACATTAAGTCCATCACTGCTATTATATTAATTCTTTTAACCATAACGGGGACGATGTTTGACGCATCGACGAGACCCGGCCTCTTCGTGAGTCTTGTCTTTATTATTTTAGTGGGCATCGTCACGCTTATCATGAGAAAGAAATGGTCGCCCCGTCACGAGAACGAAGACCATTTGAATTGGCAACGATGGAAGCCTTGACAATACATACATAACTAAGTAAGGTTTTACGTTTTGTGTTGTATCTATCAGCAGACGGACGGTGTCGACTGAAAACAGGTGCTTTAGAAAATTAAAATGATGGCCTGAATCCCGAAGTAGATACCAAAGCCGACGAGAGATAAACCAGATAAAACAGAAATCGTTTTTAATACTCTCGTGGTGAGTACCTTTCTGAAAAAACTTGAAACGGCTGCCATCGTTACATCCCATAGGAGCAAGCCGATGATAATGGCACAACTATATAAGATTAGCTGGTCGGTGGCTGTATTTTTGGCCGTATTGGCTAAGATAGAGCCATAGATTCCTAGCCAAAACAATACGGATAACGGATTTGATAGCGCCATAAAGAAGCCTGTAAAAAAGGTCTTGATACGTGATTCCTGGCTGCTACGTAGATCCGTCCCTAGTTGTATAGCACTAACAATACTTTCGATGCCCGTATACACTAAGACAAAGAATCCAAACAGCCATAGAAACGCTTTAACAAAGGGAATTTCTATAATATGAACCATCCCTAAATAAACTGTACACATCAAAAGGATATCAGCAACGACTGAGCCTAATCCAATCAACCAAGCACTAAAAAAACCACTTTTTAATCCACGATCTAATTGTGCAGCATTAATAGGTCCGATCGGTGCAGCTAGTGATAAACCTAGCAGCACATAGCTTATAAAGTTGCCCAAAATCCCACCCCACACAATGATTTTTGTAACCTTGTACATAGATATGCAAACCGTATGGGTTGTACGACTACATTTTCGGACATGTTTTTCTGTTTACAACTAGTAACAGTCGGTATGACCACGAGTAGAAAGAGGGGATGTACGGCAAATACAGGTCAGTATATTGAAGATTAAAAGATGTTGTAAGGGCAAAACAGGTCAGTGTTTTAGATATGTGCAGATAACACAGGTATATATCGGAACCTATTGTAGGAGGTGTATAGGGAAGGAAGTGGCGGGAGGGAGAGGATGTAAGGACACAGAACAAAGAAGAGCTCCATCAATTGGAGCTGGGGTTTAGTTATTAAGGGCTTGTTCGGCCGCTTCAAGGTGATCTAGTTGTTCCATTGCCTGGCCTAAACGGTGTTGATGCTCGTCATCGTCGGGACCTATGTTTTTTTGTGCTTCAAGAACTTTATCACGAGCGATTTTCAACTGAACAATCGCATCCTGTCGTTCTTCGGGATTGGCATTCGTTTGAGCCTCATAAAGGGCCACTTCAGCATGCTTTACTGCTTCAATTGCATCCTGGTAGTCATGATGATCGGTCATATATAAGCTCACTCTCCTTAGCTATTCAGTGGTGTAGAAAGACCTGTTTTGTTTTGTGAATGTAATGTAGTAGAAACCCCATTGAGATTAGGGGCTTATAAAAAATGAAGTGCTTATATTTTTTCCGAGTCATTCATGTTTCATGCATGAGATGCCTCTTATCATCAGGATAAATTAAATTGGTTTCGTTAATTTCTCAAGCGACAGACCAAAGCTAGAGCGGAATTGAGTTCATTGCGTTTGCAAAAAATGGATCAATTATCAAAAGATCATTATTCGCCTTATACGTTATGAAGGGCTCTTGCAAATTTTTGTTATTGTCAGAAAATTATTACTCATATATAAATGAAAGCGTCAGCATGATTGTTAGAGCTCACTGTTTGAGACTCATTCAGAATGAGGAAGGAGTGATGCACTTGGTGAAACCACTACAATTGTCGTCAAAAAATGACTTAAGCCATTTCAAAAAAAAGTAGGTTCAGAAAATTAATGGGAGGGTTAAACATGAGGAAAGCTGTATTAATGTTTTTAACAGCCATTGTATTAATGGTCCCTATGACAGCTGATATGATTGGTAGCTCAACATTGGTATCTGCGAAAACGTACCCTACCTCATTCAAATTCGACTTTGGTCATGGGGAGGTAGAGGAAAACTATATCGGGGTCCGTGCTTCTGATGCCTATGATCGATCAAAAGGATACGGTTTCCAAACACCACAGTATATAGAAAATGTTCACGCATCAGGTGAGGGGGTTGGCAGTGATGCGGTTGAGTTTATCAGGTACGGAACAGATAGTACAAATACATTTAATGTAGACTTGAAAAATGGGTTATATGAGGTTCAGGTTACCTTAGGTGATACTTCACGTGCCAGTGTTGCAGCAGAAGGTGTTTACCAGATCATGAATATGACCGGTAATCAAGTGACAGATTCTTTCCTTGTCCCTATAAAAGATGGCCAATTGAACCTACTCATAACCGCCGGAAAAGAGGGAACCCCTTTCACTTTGTCAGCCCTTGAGATAGAAAAATTGTCTCATAGCGTTGTCATGCCTAGAACGGTATGGATTGGGGGAGATTCTACCGTTGCCAACTATTATCCCAAAGACAGCGATGAGCTTGTTGGATGGGGACAGGTTTTTCACCAATTTGTAGATGAAGATTTATTTACCGTACGAAATATGGCTACCTCCGGTCAGGTGGCCAAAGGTTTCCTAGAAGACGGTCAAATGGAGGCTATCCTTAAGTACATCAAACCGGGTGATTACTTTATATTTGAAATGGGGATTAATGACGAGAAAGCATACTCCGAAGAGATGTTTTATCAATATATGAAAGAGATTGTACAGTCTGCAAAAGCAAAGGGCGCAACGGTTGTTCTAGTGGCGCCTCAAGGAAGAGCGATTGATTGGGATGTGGATGAAAGTGGTCCGGTACATGACGCCAAAGACAAATGGTACCGCCCGACAACCATGAGCTTAGCAGAGGAGGAAGGAGTGGGCTTTGTTGATCTTAATGTCTTAAGCTCTCACTACTTTACCTCAATTGGACCAGCCGAAACCCAATTACTCTACCGCACGGGAGATTATATGCACTTTAATCGTCAAGGTGCAACGGTTTTAGCAGAGCTAGTAGCAGAAGACTTACAGCGTCAAGGCCATGAAGGTTTTGGAGACTGATGATACAGATGGATTAAACATACAAATAGTGAAAGCATCACGGTTGTACGATGAATGTTATGCATGAGGTCCTGTAGGGAGGTATGATCCCAGCAGGACCATTTTTAGGGAAAGTTTAAAAATATGGCCATCCATCAGTCAAAGGCCGGGTTAAATGATGGAATACTTGTTTTTATACCGTCTTGGGGTGTCACCTGTGTATTTCTTAAACACTTTCGTGAAATAACTCTGATCATGAAATTGTAGCCAAGTACAGATGTCTGCGAGTGACTGATTCGTCAACCGTAGTAGCTTTTGGGCTTCTTTTACTCGCTCCTGTTGTATATAAACGCTAATAGTCACACCTGTCTCACGTTGAAACAATTGTGATAAATAGCTCGGGTTAAGATTGACGTGCTGTGCTAGTTCGTTTAGGGATATCTTCTCATATAAGAACTGATCAATATATTCATGACACATCTTAACCGGTTTTGAATACCGATTAGATTTATCATGTTGTACACGTTCAGCAAACTCTGCTAATCCTTTCGTCATTATATGTTGTACGTCGTTAACGTCCTGTAATTCCTCTATCGCCTGTATATATAGGTCACTCACTGTGTAAGCCACTTCTTGATGTACCCCCCCTTCCATAGCTGCCCTTGTGGCCAATGCGATAGCACAGATACTAAGGTTTTTCGTATGTCGTAAATAACTCTTTTTAGATAAGAGCCCAAACTCGCCTTCTGGCGCTTGATTGGTTAGTTTGAGTAACTCTTTCTTACGTCCTTCTTTAATGCACTGTAGGACGTTTTTTTCGTGTAAAACGTGATGGTGAAAAGAGAGCTCTTGTCTTTTCCTACTTAAAGTGAGATCTGGGTTAAGCTCAACCTGATCTGAAAATTGTACATCTGTATTTTTCTGAACCACGTCTTCAACGTCAAGGTGCTTCCCATAGACCATATAATAAAGCATGAGCCCTATTTTCACTAATCTGGGTTTATCTACAACGGCAAGTTGATCATAATACTGCTGTATCATCTCGAATTGAGGTTGATCATACGACTGTCCAATATCATGGAGCAGACTGACAAGCGCGTCACGGTTCAATTTGTAAGAGATACAAGGTCCCACAATAATACAGACATTTTGTCCGTCTGATAAGGTCACTTGAACAGAAATAAACTGCTCTAATGAGGCATTTTTTTGCAGGACTAAGGTGTCTGCAACATCAGATTCAAGTTCAAAGCATTCGAGTTGTGAGGTATGAGATGATTTGGAAAAAGGATGCGGTATCTCTATTTCGGCATAAGAGGCAAGTACAGTCTTATCCTGAGCTACAATCATGAGAGGAACCCCAATCGCACTTTGGGCAAGTTGACATATATGTGTCAGGTCGTGAAATGTGATCGGACGCATGACAAAACTCCTTTAGCGTGTATTCGCTTTCAATTATCAGAAAAAATAGTTAAAAAAATGACCAATAATACAAAAATAGTACCATAAATAGGGTGTATAAGCACAGTAAAATAGGGCTTAAGCAGCATTTTAGTTTTGAGGAGGTATAACATGCAGCAATACGATATCCAACAACTCATATCCGACATGACATTGGAAGAAAAGGCTAGCTTATGTTCAGGGCTAGATTTCTGGCATACCAAAGGCATAGAAAGATTAGGCGTTCCCTCCGTTACGGTTACTGATGGCCCCCATGGCCTTCGTAAGCAAAGGGAGGGGCAAGACAATTTAGGGTTATTTGATAGTGTCCCTGCCACATGCTTTCCCTCTGCAGCTGGTATGGCTTGCTCATGGGACACAGCCCTATTAGAAAGGGTCGGAGAGGCGCTAGGAAAGGAATGTCAAGCTGAGGATGTCGCTGTTTTACTCGGACCAGGGACGAACATTAAACGTTCGCCGTTATGTGGGCGAAATTTTGAATACTTCTCAGAAGACCCTTATCTCTCTTCTCAACTCGCTTCAAGTCATATTAAAGGTGTTCAAAGTCAGGGTGTGGGGACATCCCTAAAGCATTTTGCCGCTAATAATCAGGAGCATCGTAGAATGTCAACTGACGCTAGGATTGACGAGAGAACACTAAGAGAAATTTATTTAGCCAGTTTTGAGACGGCCGTAAAAGAGGCGGAGCCATGGACCGTGATGTGTGCCTATAACAAGGTTAATGGTGAATACGCTTCGGAGAACGAAACCTTACTCACGGACATTTTAAGAGAAGAGTGGGGATATGAAGGGGTTGTCGTTTCAGATTGGGGTGCAGTTAATGAGCGTGTCGATGCACTTAAAGCCGGACTAGAGTTAGAGATGCCAGCCAACAACGGCATTGGTGACCAAAAGATCATAAACGCTGTACAAGAAGGAACTCTATCAGAGAGCACGCTGGATACTGCAGTCGAAAGGCTTTTGACTATGATCTTCAAGGCAGTTGAGAACCAGAAGGATACCACATCCTTTGATCAAGAAAAGCATCATCAGCTAGCCAGAGAAGTGGCCCAGGAAAGTATGGTCTTACTAAAGAATGAGAATGACATTCTTCCGCTGAAAAAGCAGGCAAATGTTGCTGTCATCGGAGCATTTGCACAGCAACCAAGATACCAAGGGGGCGGAAGCTCACATGTTAATCCAACGAAACTAGACAATATCTATGATGAATTAGTGAAAACAGCCGATCCCCAAGCGGCATTTAGTTTTGCTGAAGGTTATACATTAAAGTCTGATGATATTGAACCAACACGGATTGAGGAAGCGAAAAAAGTGGCCGCCCAATCAGATGTTACGGTGGTGTTTGCTGGGCTCCCTGATCATTATGAATCTGAAGGCTATGATCGTACCCATTTGCACATTCCTGAGAATCAACGCGTGCTCATTGAGGCGATCACAGAAGTTCAAAGTCATATTGTGGTTGTACTCCTAAATGGTGCTCCAGTCGAGATGCCTTGGTTAGATAAGGTTCAGGGTGTATTAGAAGGCTATTTAGGTGGGCAAGCACTGGGTGGCGCTATTGCTGATCTATTATATGGTGTAGCGAATCCGAGTGGCAAACTAGCGGAAACTTTCCCAGAAACACTTAGTCACAACCCGTCCTATCTTAACTTCCCTGGAGAAGGAGACACAGTAGATTACAAAGAGGGCCTATTTGTGGGATATCGCTATTATGATACTAAGGATATCAAACCTTTATTTCCATTTGGTTATGGGTTAAGCTATACAACCTTTGAGTATACAAACATAAGTTTAAGTACGCCAGAGATGCATAGTACAGACGAGTTAACGGTGTCTGTCAACATTAAAAACACAGGACAACAGGCAGGAAAAGAAGTCGTACAGCTTTATGTATGTGATAAAGAAAGCACAGTGGTTCGACCGAAAAAGGAACTTAAGGCGTTTGACAAAGTGGATTTACAGCCAGGAGAGGAGAAAAGGGTCACGCTTACCCTCAATCAACGTTCATTCGCTTATTACGATGAAGATTTAAAGGATTGGGTCGTTGAAAGTGGTGATTTTGACATCTTAGTGGGGTCATCCTCAGCTGATATCCACCTTACTGAACACGTTTATGTACATGGTTCTAAGCCAGAACAAACCTTTACAATCACACGTAATACCACAATAGGTGACTTATTAGATCATCCCGTATATGCATCGACTATGAAACAGACCTTGCAAGACATTAATAAGAAAAGCGGAATGTTTGCCGCTATGCAAGATGAAGAGGAAGCATCGGAAATGATGGCCGCAATGGTCAAATACATGCCTTTAAGAGGTCTGGTCGCTTTTAATAGTCAACATTTTGATGAGCAAATGTTGAACGCGCTGATTGACAAGCTTACTGGCTTAGAAGGATAACGCTACGATGATATCAGGGGTCTACTAGTTATCTATTAAGTGTACAGTTGAAGTGCTACCTCGCACCTGCAAAAGCAACGTCACTCAAAGGGGGAGGTAGCCTACTTCACCATTATGTTGAAAGCGCTTTTAATAATGTTTCAAATGATATTGATACTTAAGGGGGATGAATATGCGCACGGAAACGAGTCAAATTGGCGTATCAACACCAGAGGTCACAACGCAAGCAGAAGCTAAGCTCAGCTTCAAAGAGAAATTAGGTTATGGACTTGGTGATTTTGCAAGTAATCTTATTTTTATGGCAGTGGGTGCCTTTGTTGTATTTTATTATACTGATGTGATTGGCGTATCTGGCGCCGTAATAGGAACGATTATTCTGGTGTCACGGTTACTTGATGGGTTAACTGACATTGGTATGGGGGCAATCGTTGATAAAACGACATCCAAACATGGCAAAGCACGACCATGGCTGTTATGGATGGCTATCCCTTATGCCATAGGAACGATTCTATTATTTAGTGTGCCAGATTTTAGTACGTTAGGAAAGTTTATTTATATTGCAGTGACCTATAATATCATCCACTTAATCTATACTGCGATTAATATTCCGTATGGTGTCCTCAACTCCTTAATGACTCAGGATCAATACCAGCGTGCCACGCTAAATTTATTCCGTATGTTTATGGCTACGGCTGCGGCCACATTTATTTTGTATTTTACCCTTCCATTTGTAAGCGCTTTTGGTGGAGGTGAACGAGGATGGCAAGTGACCTTTTCAATTTTCGGTTGTTTAGCTGCTGTCATTTTCATTATTACTTTCTATACGACAAAAGAAAGAGTCATTCCAACCAACAACAAGGCACAATCAAAAGTGCCGCTGAAGTTAGGCATAAAAGCACTGATTAAAAACAAATACTGGATCATCATGGTGCTATTCGGTTTAGTGACTTATACAGGAATGGGATTACAGAACGGAGTCAATGTCTATTACGCTCAGTACATCTTAAACGACCCCGACTGGGTAGGACCGATAGGGTTGGCCAGTACCATTCCTATTATGGTCGGTCTATTGCTAGTAGCGCCGCTCATAAAAAAAATGGGCAAGCGGAACGCTATTATCTGTGGTATCATTCTGACTATCATAGGGTCAGTAATCATGTTAATTGAACCTGAGAATGCGACCTTAATCCTAGTTGGTACCGTCATTAGAGCATTGGGGATGGTTCCAGTGGTGGGATCGATCTTCGCCATGCTTGCTGACACGATAGAGTATGGAGAATGGAAGTCAGGCTTGAGAACAGAAGGCCTCGTATATAGTGCGGGTAGCTTCGGAACCAAAGTCGGAATGGGATTCGGTGCGGCTATGTTAGGGTGGGGTCTCTCACTAGGTGGCTATAACGGAACGTTGGAGGTACAGTCAGCCACAGCTATAAACGCCATTATATTCTTGTTTATCTTTATTCCAGTGATGATTGCGGCTGCTCAACTTATATTAATGTACCTGTATCGCTTGGATCAAGAATACCCTCAGATATTAAAAGACTTACAACAGCGCCAAGACTCAAATCAGTAGTCAAAGCGATTCGTTTGCTACACTCATATACGATCATACACTTAATAGAATTGGGAGATCCGACCCGTAGAGGGGTAAAATCTATAATGGATCTCCCTTTCCTATTTTTATCAATGTTGATAAGCGTTAAGTATAGCATCATAACCACGGGTAGGGATGTCTCTAGTCCCCATGGGTTCCAAATTTGTATTAAGATTTGTATTCAGATTTGTATGAAGTCATGTCTAGCTGTCCGACTCTTTTATGACTGTCTTGATCAGTGGTGGCAGCCACCTCTCGTTCGGCGAAATCTACAGAAGACACCTCGTAATCTTCAGCAAAAGCATTTTTAGGCTCCTCTAACCACAGTAAACAACATACAAAACTCATTAACGCCCCTCCTGCTAGTATCAGGAAGAATTGTTGAGGCGTGACCAAGGTATATAGGGTTAAATAAACCACAGCGCCTACATTACCATACGCACCAGCCATACCTGCAATTTGTCCCGTCATACGTTTCTTGATCATGGGTATGATGGCAAAGGTGGCCCCCTCAGCCCCTTGAATGAATAGGGAAGTAAAGACGGTCATGGCGATCGCTAAAAAGAGTGGCCAACCGGCATCTATTGTCGACATACCCAATAATCCTATCGTAATGCCAAACATGTAGATGAGCATCGTTCTTCTGCGATTTCCCATGCGGTCGGAAAGCCATCCTCCTAACGGCCGGGCGAAGAGGTTAACAAAGGCAAAGGACGCCGCAATGATACCTGCGTATGTAGGGGGTAAAGAAAAGAGTACGGTAAAGAACAGGGGCAACATTGAAACGATGGCTAATTCAGCACCAAAGTTAGCGAAATAAGTTAGGTTGAGGGCCCCAACATTTTTAAATTGATAGCGATCATCCTCGGGCACGCCTCGTTTTAATATTGGGATATTGACTTGCAAAATTCTGACTATTTGATAAACAAAAACGAAGCTCAGTACGATGTATGTGCCATGCAGTAGTGTAGTGGATATAAACCCTAATTCTCGTAAGCGCCAAGCGAGCAACCCAAGGGCCCCCACCAGTGGAACTGTCCAAATGATAAGCTGTACCAAGTCAGACCAAGAACTGACTTCCATAGCAGCCGTGTGCTTTGGGCGCACATATTTTTTCCCCTGAGGTGTATCCGTTACATTCATATAGTAAATGATCCCGTAAATGAAACACATAACACCTGTAAAGGCAATACTGTAGCGCCATCCTTCGTCCCCACCAAAAAGGGTGAGCGCAATCCAAGGGAGTGTCATCGCAGCTGCTGCAGAACCGAAGTTGCCCCATCCAGCATAGAAAGCTTCGGAAAATCCTATCTGTTTGGGAGGGAACCATTCGGCTACCATACGGACACCAATCACAAAGCTAGCACCAATACTACTAAGAAGCAGTCGTGAAATAGCTAACTGAGCCCAAGTCGTCCCGAAAGCAAAGATAAACGTGGGTATAGACATCGTGATTAATAAAGCAGCGTACACAACCCGGGGACCGAATCGGTCTAACAGCATGCCAACAACAATTCTTGCTGGAATCGTTAGAGCCACATTTAATATACCTAGCGCGGCAATGTGTTCCTGTGTTAACCAGTTCATCGACTCCATCATGGTCATGGCTAAGGGGGCCATGTTAAACCACGTAAAGAAGGAAACAAAAAAAGCAATCATGGTTAAATGCAAGACTTGGATTCGTTCGTCACCGAATCTAAATAAATCTCCTACTTTCATACCTCACACACTCCTCATCCTGTCTTTGTCTCTAGTATCTTTTTTCTATTGCCCATCATTATATTGAGTCTCGTTCATTAAAACTTGAATGAAGTGAGATTTTGTGACGAATTTTTTTATGGAAATAATGTTAGGCAACCCAGTTTATGGGCCTGGAGAACAGAGCAAAGAGAGCGATAGTGCGTGACGTCCACCAAGTCATATCTAATACAAAACGTAACACAGAAGAAAAGAGAGACACGACATTTGTGTGAGAGAATTTATTACAACATTAATGTGAAGTCGTTGTTGACACGATACAATCATATTAATCACACAAGAAAAGTTCAACTTTAATGAGGTGGAGAGATGCAAACATACCTTAAGGAAGTGGCCCGAGGAAAGAAGGGTGCCCGTCATTTGACATATGAAGAGGCATCGGAAGTGGCAAGACAGATGATTTCTGGTGAAGCGACAGATGCTCAAGTGGCTGCATTCTTAATCGCTCTGAGGTTGAAAGGGCAGTCAGCAGAAGAAATACGCGCTTTTATTAACCAGTTCAGGGTACATGCGACGCCCATACAAGTGTCACCAACGATTCGTGAACGGCTCATTGATGTGGCTGGTCCTTATGACGGACGTCAGACATTTGCAGCCACGGTTCCTGTTTCTATATTACTTGCTGAGAGGGGGATCCCTTCTTATCTACACAGCAGTGATACCCTACCTCCAAAGAAGGGAACCTCAATCAAAGACATCGTAGAGCGCTTAGGTGTTCACACAACCGGTTCGGCCCAGGACGTAGGGTCCTCGTTAGACCAGCAATATATCGGTGTCGCTTGGACTGAAAAATTGTGCCCTACTTTATCTCATCTGAAAACTGTACGCGCGCAGATTGGTGTTCGCTCATTTCTTAATACCGTTGAGAAGCTTTTAAATCTTAGCCACGCTTCTGCTGTCATCGTGGGTATCTTTCACAAAACCGTTCTAGATGTACACATCGAAATGCTAAGAGCTATGGGTTTCAAACAATCCTATATTGTGCAAGGAATTGAAGGGTCTGAAGATGTTCCGATTCACCGTAAAAGTGTGATCTACGAAGTGACATCACAAGACGTCCACACCCATCATATTGATCCCCAAGCGTTTGGGCTTAAGTATGAGAAAGACCCTACAAAGGAAAACCTCACCCTGGCGCAACAAGTGAATATCATTGACCGGTTGCTTGAAGGGGAGGTCAGACGACATCGCTTATTATAGAGCACAGGTCTTATTAAATGCAGGGGTTAGATATTACCTTTTTGGACACACCACCTCCATACAAGAAGGCATCAACATCGCGAATGAACAGTTATTACAATCAAAAGGGGCCTCAAAACTGAGAGGTTGGGTGCAACATGAACAGCTGGCATTAAGATCGGCTTTATAGCGTTTTTGATAATCCTTTTTTTGAAACGAGGTGTTTCACTATGTTAACGGCAGGGTTAGAAAAAACAGAAAAAACAGGCGTGTTACTGATTGCTCATGGGTCTAGAAAAAAGACATGGGTTCGTGCCATTGACCACTTAGCCCAATCGATTAAACTCCCTTTTCCTATGGCTTTAGGTTTTCTAGAACTGGTTGAAGAGAGGCGTATTGAGGACGGTATACGTCTACTTGAACGACAGGGGGTAGGTGACATTATCGTTGTCCCGTTATTTGTATGCTCTGGGAGTACGCACCTCGAGGAGATTAAGTACATTTTGGGTGTGAAAAAGGAATCATGGGTGCCCACTGAACATCTCAAGCTGATTCGAAGCCAAGCGCGGCTCTTATGGTGCCCTCCAATGGATAGCCATACCATCATCACGCGTATCCTAACCGAGCGCATTCAAGCACTGAGTCACTCCCCTTATCAGGAGACGTTACTATTGGTTGCACACGGTAGCAATAAACTGATCTTCCAACGATTGTGGGAGATCACTTTGAACAGGTTAGTGACGAAGCTACAACACACATGCCATTTTAGCGAAGCACGTTATGCTACATTACTGCCCAACACTCTACGAACACAAGCGATGGAACTTAGTTATAAAAAACCGCCCGTGGTCATCCCACTATTCTTAAGCCAAGGTTACTTTACTCATCATGTGATACCAGAAACGCTATCCGGTTTGGATTATAAGTATAGTGGCGAAACGTATCTCCCACATCCTTTAATCAAGCATTGGGTACTTGAAACCATTCAACAAGCCGTATTAAACGCTAAGCTAAAAAGTCCCCTCATGAGTGGTTAAGACCTACTCACTGAGCGGGTCTTTTTCATTTATATGGTACAAATAACATTTTTTATGTCATATAAACTGACACGATACCTCTCAACTGAACCTCATTGTGCGAAAATAAAAACAAATTTAAACACATGCAGCCACACGTAAAGCTTTTTTCAACTTATGTAAGAAAACCACCTGTTGGAAAAGATTAATGACGCGTGCATGTCGCTAACGAATGAGTGGAAGTACTGAAGGAGGTTTATCATGTCACAAAAGAAAAAAATTGTGCTAGTTGGTAACGGGATGGCGGGCATTAACACGATTGAACACATGCTCAAGCTCGCGCCTAACAAATTTGATATGACTGTTTTTGGGTCTGAGCCGTATCCAAACTATAACCGTATTATGCTTTCTTCGGTCTTAGCAGGGGATTCAACCGTTGACGATATCGTGATGAATCCTTATGAATGGTACGAAAAGCATGGTATCACGTTATACACGGGGCAAACTGTTACGAACATCGACACGACCAAGCAAACGGTGACCAGTGATCAAGGTGTTCAAGTACCCTATGACGAGCTGATCCTAGCCACCGGTTCAAATCCTTTTATGTTGCCGCTCCCAGGGGCAGATAAAGAAGGGGTTATTGCATTTAGAAATATCCAAGACTGTCAGACCATGATTGATGCATCAAAAAAGTACAAAAAAGCGGTCGTCATAGGCGGTGGCCTATTAGGCTTAGAGGCGGCAAGAGGGTTTATTAATCTCGGGATGCAGGTGGACGTGGTTCATATCTGCGATCACCTTATGGAGAGACAGCTCGACCCTACCGCGTCAAAAATGTTACAGGAAGCTCTGGAAGAACAGGGGATGAACTTTCTCCTAAACAAAGAGTCAGCAGAGATCTTAGGCGAGGAAAGGGTGACAGGGTTAAGCTTCAGAGACGGTACATCAACAGAAGCAGACCTTGTCGTCATGGCGGTTGGCATTAGACCAAACGTGGAATTGGCTCAAACGAGTGGGATAGAGGTCGATCGTGGGATTGTTGTTAATGATGTGCTAGAAACGAATCAGCCTCACGTGTTTGCCGTGGGCGAATGTGCTCAACACCGAGAAACGGTATACGGGTTGGTCGCCCCTCTATATGAGCAAAGTGCCGTGCTAGCGAAACGACTCGCTGACGTTGAGACGGAACCGTATGAAGGCTCTGTCGTCGATACCAAACTGAAGGTGTCCGGTGTAGACGTCTTCTCTGGGGGAGAATTTATCGATACGGATGAGACGAAAGCGATTCGTGTTCATGATGAGTTCTCTGGCATATACAAAAAAGTGCTCATCAAAGACAACCAAGTCGTAGGCACCGTCTTGTTTGGCGATACGAAGGAAGGCAGTCGAATCATGAAGCTGGTCCGTGATCAGGTGGAGGTGAGTCAGCAGGACATGAATGCCCTATTAACGGGTAGCCAAGGAAACAACTCAACAGCCCCCACAGGTCTAGGTACGGAACACATGGATAACGCCGATATTATCTGTGGATGTAATGGTGTCAGTAAAGGAGATATCTGCCAAGCGATTCAAGAGCAAGGCTTATCAACGGTGGAAGAGGTCAAAAACGTCACGAAAGCGTCCCGTTCATGTGGCGGATGTCGGCCACTCGTAAGTGAGATTTTAGAGCATACACTAGGTGATCAGTATACAGGGTCAGAAGGAAAAGAGCCTATATGTGCGTGCACTGACTACTCTCATGAGGAAGTTGTAGAAGCGATACGTGAAAAACAACTGACGTACGTCAAAGAAGTGATGAACGTTTTAGAGTGGAAAAATGAAGAAGGATGTTCAAAGTGCCGTCCCGCATTGAACTATTACCTAGGTGTGGTTGATCCTGTGGCCTACTCGGATGATCATACTTCCCGCTTTGTTAATGAAAGAATGCATGCCAACATTCAAAAAGACGGCACATATTCGGTGGTGCCACGTATATACGGCGGGGTAACAACACCAGAGGATCTAAAGAAAATAGCCGAAGTGGCCTTAAAATACGAAATCCCAACGGTTAAGCTCACGGGTGGACAACGCATCGACTTACTAGGGGTACAAAAAGAAAACCTCACCGAAGTGTGGGAAGACCTCGGTATGCGTTCAGGGCATGCTTACGGTAAAGCGTTGCGTACAGTAAAAACGTGTGTAGGCGATACATACTGCCGCTTCGGAACGGCTGACGCGATGGGAATGGGCATCCGAATGGAGAAACGCTTTGAAGGACTCAATACCCCTCATAAAGTGAAAATGTCCGTCTCCGGATGTCCAAGAAACTGTGCTGAATCAGGTATAAAAGACCTTGGCGTCGTGGCGATCGACGGAGGTTGGGAGTTATATGTCGGGGGTAACGGCGGCGTGAAGATACGTGTCGGTGACTTGTTAGCGACAGTGAAGACAGAAGATGAACTTATTGAGTACGCAGAGGCATTTCTACAGTACTACAGAGAAACGGCTAGATATCTAGAACGTACAGCGCAATGGGTGGAACGGATGGGTCTCGAGCACGTTCAAGCAGTGATCGAGGATGATGAGCAACGGCAAGCCTTATGTCAGCGCATGGTCACCGCACTTTCTGTTCATAGTGACCCATGGCAAAAGGCCATTGAAGACAAACAGGTACAGAAAGATCTATATGAAGTCATAGATGCGAAAGCTTAGAAAAGAAAAGGATGTATAGGGGAGGAGAGCCAACTGTGAGTGTAACAAACGAACAACCATACCTGATAGAAATAGGCCCTGTGGATGAGTTACCCCAAAACACAGGTAAAACCGTTCGTGTACAAGGGTACGAAGTGGCATTATTTAAGTTAAGTAATGGTGACGTTAGAGCCATTGAGAACCGCTGTCCGCACAAAGGCGGTGTGTTAGCAGAGGGAATCGTCAGTGGGGAATACGTCTTTTGTCCCATGCATGATCAAAAGATTAGCTTGAGTTCCGGCCATGTACAGCCACCAGATACGGGGTGTGTGACAACCTATCCTGTTGTGATAACGGATCATAAAATCTACATCGACAGCAGACCATTGAGCAAGGAAGTCTGTGAATGATGCACACCCATTGTTGTTTTTGTAGTATGCAATGTGGTTTAGTCATTGAAAACAAAGATGACGACACGTATAAAGTCAAACCAAGTAAATCATTTCCTGTGGCAACAGGGCGACTCTGTCAAAAGGGGTTAAATGCAGTGACGCACACGCAACATGATTCCCGAATCACACGACCGCTTCAGCGTGAAAACCCTGAGGATGACCCTTGGATGCCTAGGGATTGGAATCACGCTATGATCTCAATTGCAGAAAGGATCACATCTATACAATCCAAATATGGCCATGATGCTGTTGCTGTTTACGGAGGAGGGTCTCTGACGAACGAAGTGAGTTACCTCTTAGGTAAGTTTACGCGTGTAGCCTTGCAATCGAGACATATAGATTATAACGGGCGCTATTGTATGTCCTCCGCTGCAACGGCCGCTAATCAAGCGTTCGGCCTCGATCGCGGCTTCACGTTTCCTTTATCAGATATCTCAAAGGCAGACTATATTATTTTGGCGGGGACGAATATAGCCGAATGTCAGCCAACGATGGTGCCCTATTTATTAGAAGCAAAGAAGAGAGGCGCGATGATCGTCACCATTGATCCAAGGTATACACTAACCACTAAGCTTTCTGATATAGATGTCCGCTTGCGTCCTGGATTTGATGCCGTCTTTGTGAATGGGTTATTGCATGTGATCGTCAAAGAAAACTTATATGATCATACATTTGTACAGCAAAGGACCCAAGGCTTTGAAAGCTTGGTTGACGCAGTGGAAGCCTATACACCTGATCGCGTCGAAGCGCTAACCGGGATTCTGCCAGAAGTGACACGCACGATTGCTCGCGGCTTTGCCCAAGCTAAAACGGGCATCGTGCTTACGGCACGCGGAGTCGAACAGCAAACGAACGGCGTAGACAACACTTTAAATTATATTAACCTCAGTCTCGTAACGGGGAAGATCGGTAAAAACGGTTGTGGTTTTGGTGCTGTAACAGGACAAGGAAACGGTCAAGGTGGACGTGAGCATGGTCAGAAAGCGGACCAGCTCCCAGGTTATCGTCTGATCGACGATCCCACTGCACGTCAGCACGTCGCTGATGTTTGGGGAATATCGCCAGATGATCTGCCGGGGAAAGGTGTCTCAGCCTATGAAATGATAGAAAAGATAGATCAGGGGAAGATAAAAGCGATGATTGTGCTAGGTTCCAATCCTGTCGTTTCAAGTCCGAATAATCATTTTGTCAAACAAGCATTACAAAAGCTAGATTTATTGGTCGTTATCGATATGTTTGAGACTGAAACGGCACAACTGGCTCATTGGCTGCTCCCAGGTTCTTCTTTTTTAGAAGGAGAAGGGACGATGACAAATCTTGAAGGACGTGTCATCCATCGACCGCAAGTCTTCGGTGAGTATGGTGATAGTATGCAAGACTACCAGATCATTTGTCAGCTTGCTAAGCACCTCGGGAAGGGTCAGTATTTTCAATATGATTCTATCGAAGCCGTATTCGATGAGCTATGCAGGGCTTCTGCGGGAGGTAAAGCGGATTACAGTGGCATCAGTTATGATCGTCTGAAGAAGGAAAAAGGGGTCTACTGGCCTTGTCCATCGCGTGATCACGCCGGGAGTCCATTACTGTTTACAGACCGATTCTATCATTCAGACGGTATGGCCAAGTTGACGCCTATTACCCCAAAAAAGCCGGCTGAAGTGACGACGAGGGCATTTCCTTATGTCCTCACAACGGGACGATTGGCTAGTCACTATCTTAGTGGCGTACAAACGAGGAGGACAGCTCAACTCAATCGGAAAGCGCCTGTTCCGTTAGCTGAAATCCATCCGTGGCTAGCGAAAAAGTTAAAAATAGGGAAGGATCAAAAGGTTAAATTGACGAGCCTAAGAGGAGAGATCACCCTACAAGTCAAAATACACAATGGGATTCATCCCCGAACGATTTTTGTCCCCTTCCATTGGGGAGGTGCTTTGTCCATTAATCAGGTGACGAATGATGCCCTTGATCCTCAGAGTCGCATGCCCGAATTTAAGATCTGTGCCGTTAACGCTGAGCGAGCAGATTAAGATTGCGAATGTTCTCTATGTTATACAAGACAGGAAAACAGAAAAGTTTAAATTAACATGATAGTCCAAAACAAGTCATATTTTTTACTAAACATAAAATAGGTATTTCGCACTATTCACATGTTTGTTCATGTCTGTAAAAATTAGGATGTATCTGGTAGAGTAGATTTTCGTCAATTTAGATAAAAGAGAGTAGTGTCGTTTACGGCATTACTCTCTTTTACCCTATAATTACGAGTATCAATACATCTAATTGAACATGAGGAGAAAAGCATAAATGTTACATATATTAAGAAGTGAGTGGAAGCGTTGTATAGAAGGAAAAGAATTTCAAGTTACTTCTCTGTTAATATTTTTAATATCGATTGCAGCTTTTATGATAGATGCCTTTTATCATTATGGCTCGGGTGCAAATGGTTTAAGATCTGCAGCAGAGATGTCAATTGTTCAGTCAGTGTACTCATCATTTTTACTAAATATTGTTGTGGCAACGTTACCTTTGTTCGCCGCTCTTATATATTCTGATGCTTTTATTAGGGATTTGACAAACAAAGTTTACCCCTTTACTTTAACGAGAATAGCAGTACATAGGATAGTGATCGCCCAATGTATTGTTATTTTTAGTACCACTTTCACTGTTTATATGGTTTGTTTTACTATTAATCAAGTTTTGACATTGATAGCTTTTCCTATCGAAGGCGTATCAAACAATTTTGGTTTTCCAACTTATGACCTCGCGTTCCAAAATTACGGCCCTGAATTTGCATTTGATTTATTACGTATTCAATCGCCCTATCTATATAACTTTTTATATATGTTTATCATAAGTGGTTTTGCTGGCTTATTTGCACTGTTTACTTACGCTGTTTTACTCTTTTTGAAAAAATGGAAATTAAGAGTGATTATTGGTGTATTTCTTGGATTTACTGTTTTAAATATTGTTCTGAGCATGGCAGATTTAAGACACTTGAGATTGACTACTTTGTTACATCCTGTTTCAATTTACCCAGAATATGTGATAATTTATTGGGCAGGTTGCCTTATTATGATGTCAGGCATTTTGATTTACTTAGGATTAAAGAAAAAGGATTTTTCGTAAAGATAGGAGTAGTCAATGGATTTCGTTAAAATACTAGATCATTTAATTCGTCGCTCAAAAGGTTATAGACTACTGTTGATGATTGTAACCGTCTTTGCTTTTACCCTTCTTTATTTTATTGTCGATGGTTCATTGTTTGGCATTTATGACTTTTATATGATCTACTTTAAAGATTATATCTTTATAACGGTTATCCTACCTATCTATTTGGCATGGATGGGGGGCTTATGGTCTTATTTTCAGCGTATTACAGTATTGACAAGGTTCACTCGTATTAACAACTTATTAAAATCTGTTATTAAAGTTTATATGTTAGTCACCTTTCGTTTTGTGATGTTAATTCATATCCCTCTATTCACTATTGGGATGGCAACTTTATTTTTTAATAATAGGGGACAAGGCGGTATAGATTTTATCATCTTTATATTAACTGGAGTCACGTTGCAGTTTCTAGGATTCATGATCATTGCTTTAGTGTACACGTGTGTTGTACTAAGAGTGAATAGACGCGCCTTAGCGACTTTTGTCACCTTCTGTTTGATTACATCTCTTAATGTTATAGACATGTTGTTCTATGGCTCATCTGTTCCTTCAATAGATAAAATAATGTTTATGCGTTACAAAGATATGAACCAGGTGGGGATTTTCACAATTGCTGATGGTTTTATATACTTTATTTTCTTTATTTTACTACTAGTTTTGATCAAACTTATCAAACTTGTACTTAATCATGCCGACTTTGCCGGGAGAGTTTCTAATGAAAGTGATAAATAAACAGATATTAATACAAGTCAGTGTGTGGGCTGCTACAGTTGCTATTCTTTTATATGTATTTAGAATTCCCGACCAGACAATCGATGCTATAGAGCTACAATTATTACTTTTACTAGAGAATTTAGCCTTTGCTGAAATCAAATATCTTATCCCGGTTTTCATTCACGCGATCCCGTTCTTTATTTTTATAATGCTAACAGGGACTTTTGTCAGAGAGGAGATTTTAAACAAGGGTGTTTTTATTTTCACTAGAGTACAGAATAGGAGCAGATGGACATTTAGTATTCTCATGCAATTGCTTGTATTTACCATTTGTTATGTGAGTGTTCTATTTATAGCATTGATATTAATCCTCTTAGTAACAAAGAGTAGCTCATCTGTTCAGCATTTCACTTCATTGGGCATCATTTACACCCTCTATATTTTATTTTATTTTGTGATAGCCTTATTTTCTAACCTGTTGGCTGTTATGTTGAATAGTCAACTTAGCTATTTGATTACAAGCTTCATTTATATGTTTAATATATTTGTGGCTGGTTTTTTTAACCAAGTCCTAGGTGACCTGACGTTATTAAAATGGCTTCCTGTTTCTCAGGGAATCATAACATGGCATGAGTCAACTTATTTTACTTCGGTTTTTCATCGTTACACAATCAATGATTTCACGTTCTCTATCTCGTATCTTTATCTCGTGATCATCATTATACTGTTATTCTATTGTTTCTTAAGGAAAATAGACAAGATGGAATTATATTAGGAGGTCTAGCACTTTGAATAACGTAACGGTAAGACAGCTTAACAAAGAGTTAAATCATCATACAATCCTTCGTAACATTAATATGGTATTCGAAGGAGGATTCATTTATGGTGTTTTTGGCAGAAATGGTTCTGGAAAAACAATGCTATTTAGAGCGATCTGTGGCCTGATAAAACCCACAGAGGGATCCGTTTATATTAATGATCAACAACTACACCACGACATTTCTTTCCCCCCTAGTATTGGAGTCATCATTGAAACGCCCGGTTTCTGGGATGACTACTCAGGATTTGAAAATTTGAAAATGCTTGCAAGTATAAAAAATGAAATTAGTGGTCCAGACATTAAGGCTGCGATTGAAAGAGTGGGGTTAAATCCAGAGGATAAGAGACCGGTTAAGCGATATTCTTTGGGAATGAGACAGCGTCTGGCCATTGCCCAAGCCATAATGGAAAAGCCGGATATACTTTTGCTAGATGAACCTACAAATGCGCTTGATGAGGAAGGTGTTAAGCTAATTAGGGATATCTTAATAGAAGAGAAACAGCGAGGCGCAATCGTCGTTATTGCTAGTCATCATAAGGAAGACTTAACCCTATTATCAGATAGGAAGCTAAAAATGAATAATGGAGAACTTCAAGAAGCTTTTGAGAGTTAAGGGGGAAACGATTTTGTCTATTAGTAAAAGAAAAAAAATATATTTAATTTTAATAGTATCGGTTATGTTAGTTTCCGTATTAACAGCGTTACTAACAAAGTCATCTTTTGCTAGTAACGAAGAGTTTAATGATCTATCTGAATATGAAGATGCCCTTGTTACTGTCACATCTAACGACTCTTTTACATCCATTTACTTTAATAACAATATCAAGGATGTAAAGGAATTGTGGCAACAAGCTGACACTGTTGTTAGAGGTGTACCACTGGAACCACGAAAACATCTACACCAAGCGACATTCACGCCTCTCCAGGTGTCTATCGTATTAAAAGGAGAGCTAAAGGAAAACGTCATAAACATCTACGAACCCAGTGATATTGACTTCACCAGCCAAAAACTCAGTTTTTATTATTCAAGAAGTGGGTATCTTCTAATGGAAAATGACCGTGAATATATCCTGTTTTTAAAGAAATTGCCTGTTCCAGAAGGATATGAAAAAAGCGAGGAAGAAGAGCGCTCTTATTTACCATTATCAACCCTATACGCTAAATATCCTGTTGGTTCTACATGGGAGGGGGATATCATAAGCTCTGAATCTAGTGATTTTACCCTCAAGGATGTATATGGATACGATATTCTAACTAGAGATGATCAAATATTATCAAAATACCTAGACTTTAGAAATCAATTAGAACAACATGATTACCAATTAAACATGAGTGAATAATCATTCGTATATCCTCATCAGCCTCAGCGATATCATTTATACTTTGACGTGATAAGCCTTAAGCGTTCAGAGTGACTGTAGATAGAAGTCCATAAGAGGGACTTCAGATCTACAGTTTTTTTGTTTGTATTCTTTTTTATGGCTTTATGCATTATTTTGTTGTTTTTCAAAATATTTTTAACATTTATGATCTATCACTATGGGTGTAAGCGATATATAATGACAAATAAGTTATGAAAGCACTTACAAAAAAACAAAAATTGTCGAAAAGGGGTGTTCATGTGAACAGACGTCAACGTTATTTCTTAATCCTGCTTATGGTTTTCACCATGCTCATAGCGGGGTGTAGTTCGGAATCTGATGCTGAACCAGGGCAAGGAGAAGATGATGATACCATCACACTACGTGTGGGCTGGTGGGGTGGAGATACACGGCATCAGATGACGCTAGATGTGATCGATCTCTTCGAAGAGCAGCATCCTAACATTAAAATAGAGCCTGAATATACAGGTTGGCCCGGTTATTGGGAGCGCATCAATACACAAGCGGCAGGAAGCAATCTCCCTGATATCGTGCAGATGGATGTGAACACGCTGAATGAGTATCATTCCCGAGGGGTCTTGGCTGATTTAAAGCCTTTTGTCGATGATGGTACCATCAACTTGGATAATGTAGATCCTATGTACAATGAATTAAACGTAGAGGGTGATCAATTACTCGGTGTCTCATTAGGCGCGAATGCACTTGCGATGGTCTATAACGAAAGTTTGTTTGAAGAGCATGATATCGATCTCCCACCTGGGTATACGTTTGATGATCTACAGGATGAACTGTTGAAGCTAAAGTCTGAATTGGGTGATAATTTTTATGGTTACGATCTCGCCGATGCGGATTATGAACAGTTTTATGTTTATGCTCGTCAACATGGACAATCCTTTTACAATGAAGAAGGCACAGGCGTTGGCTTTGATCAGGACGTGGCCACTGAGTTTTTCACCATGATTCAATCGTACTTAGAAGAGGGGATTACCGTTCCTCCGGATATACAAGCTGAGGTAACGGACTTATCTGAAGCGTATACCGGCCGACGTATGGCAGCACTCCAAATTGCAGCCAGTAACCAAGTGGTGGCCATCTCTAACGGGACAGAAGATGATGTGGGATTAATGTTACTCCCTGCTCTAGGTGATCAGCACGGAAGTTGGATTCGTCCTAGTATGAGCTTTTCTATCACTCAACATTCGGAACATCAGGAGGCTGCAGCCACCTTTATCGATTTCTTCACCAATAACATAGAGGCTCATGAAATCATGCAAGCTGAAAGAGGCGTGCCGGTGTCATCAGACATTAGAGAAGCCCTTTACGATCAGCTATCTGATGACGTTCAAGCTCAATTCAATTACTTAGATTTGCTAGAAGATTATTCTGCACCGGCTGATCCGCCACCGCCACCTGGCTCTACAGAAGCAAGGGATGTGTTTATGAGGATTATTGAAGAGTTGAAGTACGGCATGGTCACACCGGAAGACGCAGCTAAAAGACTGATAGAAGATGTGAATGAGATCATAGAGTGAAATCTTAGCGTCATACGCACTTAACCGTGATAGTAGCGGACACTGATAGACGGAAATAATAGGGGCCATTCATTTGGCCCTTTCGATTTAGGGAGGTCCTTATGAACAATGCTAGTCTTCCTGCACCAAAACAAAAGGATAAGATCATTATAGAAGATCCTCAAGCACGTAAACGTAGAATGAAAAAATATCTGACAGCATATGCCATTATATCACCTTGGCTTATTGGATTTCTCGCTTTTATTGTAGGTCCGATGCTAGCGTCGTTGTACCTATCATTTACCTCATATGATCTATTATCGGGTGCGGAGTGGATTGGCGTTCAGAACTACGTCCAGCTTTTCACCAATGATCCGAGGTTTATCAATGCCATTAAAGTGACCCTTGTGTTCGTCATGCTGTCCGTGCCCTTAAAATTAGCCTTCGCTTTATTCCTCGCTTTTCTATTTAATACTGGGCGCAAGGGCTCCTCTATATTTACGACAGTCTACTATATCCCCTCTATCATAGGGGGAAGTGTCGCGATTGCTGTGGTATGGAGGAGGATGTTTGGGAGCGATGGGGCCATCAATGCCTTTTTAGAAAGATTCGGAGTGGAACCGGTCTCATGGGTCATGCATCCTGACCATGCACTCTCTGTCCTGATTCTCTTAATCATTTGGCAGTTTGGGTCGCCAATGATTATTTTCCTAGCAGGCTTACGCCAGATTCCTTCAGATTTATATGAAGCGGCAAGTGTAGATGGGGCAGGGGCACTGAGACAATTCACTCACATTACCATTCCCATGCTTACACCCGTCATTTTCTTTAATTTGGTCATGCAAACGATTGGGTCCTTCATGACATTTACCCAAGTCTACCTCATCACTGAGGGTGGACCGATGGAAAGAACGAACTTAATCGCCGTGTATATATACCGAACGGCCTTTGAGTTTCTAAAAATGGGTTATGCCTCGGCCATGGCCTGGGTGGTGCTGCTCATTATTGCGGTGATCACGCTACTCCTCTTTTTATCAGCGAAGTATTGGGTCCATTATGAAGCGGAGGGAGGTCGTTAGCATTGAGGATAAAAGATATTGCTTTTTATGCTTTTGTCACTATATTAGCCCTTGCCATGATTTATCCCATTCTATGGATGGTGGCTAGTTCTTTAAAGCCGAACTATGAGATATTAGGGGATACGGCTGCTTCACTGATTCCAAGTACGTTCGTTTGGTCCAACTATACGGATGGATGGGAAGGTTTTGGTCGCTATGGCTTTGACACATTTTTCAAAAATTCATTGATTATTACCAGTCTCGTTGTGATCGGAACGCTCATGTCGGCGAGTATCGTTGCCTACGGGTTTGCGAGATTACAATTTCCACTTAAGAAAACGCTCTTTGTTTGTCTCATGGGCACCATTATGCTCCCTGTGCAAGTCATTTTGGTCCCGCAGTATATCTTGTTTCACAATTTGAATTGGGTGAATACCTTTCTTCCTTTAATCGTACCCGCTTTCCTTGGAGGCGCACCGTTTTTCATCTTCTTGCTTATTCAGTTTATCAGAGGCATACCGAAGGAGTTAGACGAAGCGGCGACAGTAGACGGCTGTTCAACAATCGGGATATACTGGCGCATCATCCTTCCGTTATTACAGCCGGCTCTGGTGACCGTTGCCATATTCTCTTTTATGTGGACGTTTGATGACTTCCTTTCTCCGCTCATCTATCTAAATAAACCTGAACTTCAAACGGTCGCATTAGGGATACGAAATTACATGGACGCGGAATCTGGTACGAACTGGGGGCCGATTTTAGCCATGTCCACGTTGTCTTTGCTTCCGCAGTTTATTCTGTTTGCTTTCTTCCAGAAGTATTTGGTGCAAGGGGTTGCCACGACAGGTTTAAAGTAAGTTCACATTGATGCTACTTGAGTTACTTTCGGTTCTACTTTGAATGCTACTTTGATTATTCAATCTATATGATAAATACATGAATGAATAGGAGGAATAAGGATGCCACAATTAGTATGTGATGAAAAAGAGGTCAAACAAGCGATTGATCGCGTCGTTGAGAGAACGTTTAACATGGACTTCAGCTGGGATTGGCCTGGAGGGGTCGCTTTTTACGGTGTAACAGAAGCGTATGAAGCCACGGGAGAAGAAAAGTATCTCCAAATGATCAAGGACTGGATGGATGAAGAGCTAGAAGATGGGATCCCCCCACTTACCGTCAACGCGTCTTCCATTGGTCATATCTTAATCACGCTGTACCAAGCGACAAAGGAAGAACGTTACTTAGACATTGCCACTCAAATGGCAGATTTTCTTCTACACGATGCAGAACGATTTGATGATGATGTTTTACAACATACCGTTAACGGTGGGAAATATCATTTTCCTGAACAGGCTTGGGTCGATACGATGTTTATGGCAGGTTACTTCCTGTTGCGGATGGGGAAATTGTGTGAGCGAGATGATTACTTTGATATGGGTCTGAAACAATACCATGGTCATGAAAATTTCCTACAAGACGATATGACCCACCTTTATTATCATGGTTGGGACAACATTAACCAAAACCATATGTCCGGTATCTTTTGGGGGCGCGGTAATGCTTGGGCGGCGATAACAATGGCGAGAGCATTAGAACTCATCGAGGTCCAGCATCCCTCCTATATGGTGATCGACTGTTCTTTACGTGATCAGCAGAGTGCCTTAGTCCGTTTACAACATGAATCAGGGTTATGGCACACGGTGTTGAAGGACCCGAGCTCCTACTTAGAAACATCGGGCACAGCCGGTATCGCTGCGAGTCTGTTTGTCAGAGGTAAGCTATATAATAAATATATTCAACGCGCCATAGAAGGCCTATTAGCACAAGTGAGAGAAGACGGCAGCGTGATGCGTGTGTCGGCAGGAACAGCAGTCATGAATGATGCCCAAGGATATAAGGATGTGCCGTATAAGCGTGTACAGGGTTGGGGGCAAGGACTGATGCTCGTGTTCTTATCCTCGTTATTACAAACGAGACTCGTCTAATGTGAAGGAGGCGTTATGCCAGATGCGATCTGTTTCAGAAATATGTCCATATATGGCTTATGGTGGGGACTACAATCCCGAGCAGTGGTCCGAAGAGGTGTGGCTAGAAGATGCCCGACTGATGCAACAAGCAGGTGTGAATCTCGTGTCCGTTGGCATTTTTAGCTGGTCCGTCATAGAGCTGAATGAAAATCAATTTGATTTTTCCTGGTTGGATAGGATCATGAATATCTTACATGATCACGGAATAGGGGTTTCGCTAGCAACGGCGACTGCCTCTACACCCGCGTGGTTCGTTCAAAAATATCCCGACTCTGTCGCCGTTGATCGCCAAGGGGTGCCTTACTCGTTCGGGTCGAGACAACATTACTCCCCTTGTAGTCCGGAATATATTCAAGGCGTGAAGAGAATCGTTCGTCAATTAGCGGATAGATATAAGGATCATCCGGCGTTGAAAATGTGGCATATCAATAATGAGTACGCTTGTCATATGGCGGAATGTTATAGTGCGCACACGGAAAAAGCGTTTCGTGTATGGCTTCAAGAGACTTATGGCACGATTGATAAGCTGAACGAGAAGTGGGGGACCGCATTCTGGAGCCAAAGGTATAACGATTTTGAGGAAATCACATTACCGAGACATACACCTACATTTACCAATCCTGGTCAAACGCTAGACTATAAACGTTTTATGAATGATCGTTTTTTGTATCTGTATAAGATAGAAAAGGATATCTTGCGTGAGGTGACGCCTGACGTTCCTGTTTTCACCAACTTCATGTATCAGTTTAAACCTTTGAATTACTGGCAGTGGGCCAAGGAACTAGACGTGGTCACTTGGGACTCCTATCCTGATCCTCTAGAAGGCACGCCATCCGTTAGCCATACGATGTGGCATGACTTAATGAGAAGCTTAAAGCAAGGCCAACCCTTTTTGTTGATGGAACAGTGCACAGGCCAGGTAAACTGGATGGATGTGAATGTCATCAAGCCACCCGGTGTGATGAGGCTACAGAGTTATGCCGCTATAGCACACGGCGCTGATGGCATCATGTTTTTCCAGTGGAGACAGAGTCGCGCTGGGGCTGAGAAATTCCATGGCGCCATGCTACCTTTATCCGGTGGGGAAGAGAGTCGAATCTTCAAGGAGGTCACACAGCTGGGGCAAGAATTAAAAAATTTAGATCCCGTTGTGGGGGCAAGAACAAAAGCGAGCGTCGCGATCGTTTTCGATTGGGAGAACTGGTGGGCTGTAGAGCAGGAAGGAAAACCCCACCAGCATCAGCGTTATATACAGCAAGTCATGTTGTATTACCAAGCTTTCTACCAGCGTCACATTGCTGTCGACTTTGTTCGAGCCCAAGATGACTTGAGTCCATACCAGATTGTCGTCGCCCCACAGCTGTACATGCTTAAAGAAGGAGAGGCACAAAATTTGGAACAATTTGTCTCACAAGGTGGGACGCTGATTGTGACATTCTTCAGTGCTATTGTGGATGAAAACGACCGTTTTCATTTAACAGGATACGGTGGTCCACTGCGTGACGTGTTAGGTCTCTGGGTAGAGGAATTTGACCCTTATCCTGTCGGGGCTAAAAATCGTTTACATTATGAAGACAAACAAGCCTGGTGTTATACATGGAGTGATGTCATTCACTTGGATGGGGCCAAAACTCTGGCCGCATTTGGAGAAAACTGGTACAAAGGGTACCCAGCAGTCACCCTAAACACGTATGGACAGGGCCAGGCCCTTTACATCGGGACAGAACCGGATCCATCCTATATAGATGAATTAGTGGGGACGGTTTTAGAAGAAAAAGAGATACGTGCCCCGCTCGACGTGCCACCAAACGTAGAGGTGCAAGAAAGACATACCGCCTCTGATCGTTTCATATTTGTGCTTAACTATCATCAAGAGGCAGTACACATTCGTATTCCCGAGGGCCAACCCTATACTGATCTCATAACTCAAAAAGTGGTCAAAGATCATTTTCCACTTCAAGGATGGGATGTGGCCGTCCTACAACAAAGGAAATGAGGTAAAATGATGTAAACAAAGTCAATATAGGTCTGCACTTCGAATCTCCTTTTTATGCCAATAAGAAGGAGATTCACCTTTGTAGAGCGAATAATAACAAAAGGATGGCTATCATGAGGTTGCTTAATGAGGTTACGATGATGAGTTTTTTTGAGAACGTATGAAACCCCTTACAAAGTCCCTGTCTGTGAATCGTTTATCCGTATTGTGGTATCAGATAGGAAATATATTATGACGATGCCGGGCCAATATCTTGGTGTTTGTCTGCTCATGCCTACAGTTCTATAGTAGTGTGTAGGAGCAGTAAGTTCACTTTGAGGGATCACTTTGTCCCGTAGAAATCTACGCACCAACGTAAGCAGGGGTGGATCAAACCATGAGTATATTCAAAAAGTACGGTGTGAAATCTATCTTTTTCGGCAGTTTTTTCATCTTTATTACGGTTCTGTTTACGATCGTCATCTTTGTTAGTTATCATTATTCAGTTGAGCAAATACTGAACACGACACGGGGTTACCAGGGTAAGAATCTCACGTTTATGAGCGAGGATTTGAGGGGCAAGTTACAGCACATTCACGATTACTCCCTTGCCTTATCAAGACAACAACTTTTTCGAGATGTGATCAAAGGCACTGAGCATGATTATGAGAGGAGCCGCAATGCGAGCGACCTGCGTCATGATTTCTCCAATCTTATCTATAGCGTACCGGCCATTCATTCTATTGAGATTTTCCTAGAACATCCGCCACCAGATGATATTGCCTATCCTGTCCGATACTCAGATATTCGTGAAGTTGAAGGCGCCCCATGGTTGGAGCACCTAGAGGAGGTCCAATCGTCGTGGCTAGGGGAAAGAAAAGTATCTACCATTGCAGGTGAGCAATCCGTTATTAGCCTCGGGCGTAAAATCAATGACAGCCGTGGAGATATGGATGTCCTGCTCATCATTAACGTCGATCCTTACGTCATTCAAGGCTGGCTGTATCGCTATACGGATGATGCCAACCTTGTGCTACTCGATAATAACCAGAAGACCATATCGAGCACAGCCTCTTTCGATATCGGCGAGGTCTTTTTTGACCACGTGAAAAACATCGAGACCTTAAGCGAAGAAAGGGAAGTCTTCCAACATAAAATTTTACTTCATGACAAAGAACACCTGATGGTGGCCACTCAAATTACACCTGCACAGTGGACGCTTGTGAATGTCACACCATTAGAGGACATGCTACAAGGGAGTCGAGAGATGATTCAGTCTCTGGTCTATATCGGGTTATATGCGATCATTCTCGCTTTCCTAGGCACTTACTTCCTGACCAACCAGTTAACGAAGCCGATACGCCATCTCGCCTATGTGATGAAAAATTACCGGTTAACCCAGGTCAAAAAAGAATTACCGCGGGATTATAAAAATGAGTTTGGCCAATTATTTGATGGGTTTAGGGAACTCATCCATCGAGGAGAGAATCTATATCGTTCCCTCATCAAACAACATAATAGGCTCAGGGAATCGGAAATGAAAGCACTCCAAGCGAATATCAATCCCCATTTTTTATATAATACCCTTGACCAGCTCAACTGGATGGCGATTGAACGAAACGACCACGATATGAGTAAAATGCTTGAACTATTAGGCAAGATGTTACGTGTCGGTTTATCAAAAGGGGAGAGTATCATTACGCTCAGAGACGAAGTGACCTATATTAGTTATTATTGTAAGATTCAAAAAATAAAATCAGAAGACACGCTGACGTATCATATCGATTTACCTGAGCACGTGTCTCATTACTATATTCCTAAGTTAACGCTGCAACCCTTTGTTGAGAATGCGGTTATTCATGGTTTTCAAGATGGCAGAGCGGGCGTCATTGACATCAATGTCTTAGAAGAAGACACACACCTCAATATCTACATCTGTGATAATGGCGAAGGTTTTGAGACATTGACCCCAGCTAGACAAAATTCAGGCGGCTACGGTATACAAAATGTTGTTGAAAGGTTAGATATATACTACGGCAAACAGGCAAGTTTTAATATCACCAATAGAGCGTGTGGCGGGACAGAGGTGCATCTGCGTATCCCTAAGGTAACTGAAAGGAACGAGCTGGAACACACGATTAATATCGAAAAGGGATGATACGAGTGTGGAAAATAGCGATTATCGATGACGATGATAAAGTGTTGCGAGGGATGAAAAAAATCATCCCCTGGGATCTGCTACAGTGTACGTGGGTAGGGGAGGCTAAAAACGGACAGCAAGGGATGGCGCTGATCAATCAGGAGGAACCAGATATTGTCTTCACAGATATCTATATGCCCAAATTAAACGGGCTAGATATGGTCAAGCATCTGAGGGAAGAAGGATTTGACGGTAAATTTATTATTCTAAGCGGTTACAATGATTTCGAGCACGCAAGACAAGCCATGAAGCTGAAGGTCGATGATTACTTATCTAAACCCGCTTCAATGGATACGATTCATCACGTATTAGACAATGTCATCGCACAGTTAGAAGCGGAGCAAGAGGCAAAGCTTCAGTTATCTGCCTTGAGAGAAAAAGTCCTGCAATACGAACCCCTCGTTGAAAAAGAGAAAATAAAATCGCTGCTAACAGGAACCATCTCGCCTGAGGTCATTAGAGCCGAAACAATGGATACCCACCAAAAATTAGCCGAAGCCATACGCTTTGCTGATGAAAAGCAGGCCTGTGAGGTTGTCGAGTCTTATTTTGAAGCGTTAGAGACGCACGCGTACCATGCTACAACGGGAATTAAGATCGGAATGGAAATGTGGACCATCATGAGTTACGCCTTATATGATATTGGCATCAGAATGAATGATATGTTCACAGATACGTACGACATTGATACAGACCTTACGTTTTGCACTTCATGGGCAGAGATGGCCGCCCTGTTAAAGGAGAAGATTAGATATATATGTCATCACCAGCAATGGGATGAAAACCTTAAGCATCGGCAGCTCGTTGAACAGATGATTGAATACATTCATGATCACTTAAGTGAGAACATCACTTTGCAAGATATCGCCAATCAATTATATATTTCTAGGAATTATCTGGGACAAATTTTTAAAAATGTCGTCGGAGAGTCTTTTAAAAACTATGTGACAAGAGTAAGAGTAGAAAAAGCCAAAAAAATGCTGCAAGAGGGCCAATACCTTATATATGAGGTTTCCGAAAAAGTCGGTTTCGTCAACCCGGCATATTTTACGACTATTTTCAAAAAGTACACCGGCTATACCCCCACAGATCTGTATCAAAAACGCTCGTTATCTTAAATATCCCCTTGACTTTAACGCAACGGCAAGCCTTAAGCTTTAAATGAACAAATAATAAAAGGGGGGAGAGACATGCCAAATCATGAAGACGTTTATCAGAATCAAGTCGAACAGTATGACCGCCTGGTGTCAAAACAACCGAGCTTGTTAGACGTGATAGAGGAGATAAGACCCCTAAACGGACTGGATGTGATAGAGTTAGGAGCAGGGTCGGGGAGGTTCACCACCGTCATGGCGCCCTATGTGAATGCCATTTTGGCTTTAGATGCGTCCGCTGATATACTAGCTCTCAATGAAAAAAAGCTGAAACAAGAGGGACATAGTCACTTTAAAACACAAGTAGCTGACCATAGACACATTCCAGCTCCGGATGCTAGTGCCGACCTCGTAATAGCCGGTTGGACGATTTGTTATCTAGGAAGTGCCAATGTGGAGGGCTATCATCAAAACATAGAGCAGGTCTATCGTGAAATGATGAGAGTGCTGCGTCCGAAGGGGTCTATTATCATTTTCGAAACAATGGGAACAGGGGTCAAGCAACCACATCCACCCGATTTCCTAAAAGAATACTATACGCTGCTTGAGAATCAATACGGTTTTAAGCACCAATGGATGCGAACGGATTATCAGTTTGCAGATATTGAAGAAGCTGAGACATTGACGCGATTTTTCTTTGGTGACGACTTAGCCCATAGCGTGGTAAAGGATCATTTGGTGACGTTACCAGAGTGTGCTGGCGTATGGTGGTTACATAAAGCATGACAAAAAGGGCCCTTTGATGAAGGCCCTCTTTTATCTAATATATCTTTATCTCATACCGTTTATTATTAAGCCACATTTTCACTATCAGTGAACATTAAATCGTCTTGGTTCTTCGTTTTTACAAAACGTTGAGTGACCACGATCTTCTTAACATCATCTCTAGAAGGGATTTCAAATCTGAGATCAAGTAGTAGATCTTCCATTATCGATTTAAGCCCTCGGGCACCCGTTTTTCTCTCGCGTGCCTTTTGGGCGATGAGTCGAAGCGCATCCTCTTCGAAATCAATTTCTTTCTCATCAATTTCGAAACGTTTTTGTAGCTGTTTAACGATAGAGTTTTTAGGTTCAGTTAAAATGCGGACCAAGGCCTCTTCGTCTAACTCTTCTAAAGCAGCGATAATAGGCAGACGTCCGATTAATTCTGGTATAAGTCCAAATTTTAAGATGTCATCAGGTTCAACGTACTTTAGGATCTCTTTATCGTCAATGTCTGTCTTGGAAGACGTACCCGCATTGAATCCAAGCACTTTTTGATTGAGACGAGTTTTAATAATGTCCTCAATGCCGACAAAGGCACCTCCACAGATAAACAAGATCTTAGACGTGTCAATCTGTACAAATTCCTGTCCCGGATGCTTACGTCCACCTTGAGGCGGAACATTAGAGACGGTACCTTCGATCAGTTTTAACAGAGCCTGTTGCACGCCTTCACCGCTCACATCACGGGTGATGCTCGCGTTTTCGCCTTTGCGTCCGATCTTATCTATCTCATCTAGGTAGATAATGCCTCGTTCCGCTTTACTAATATCGCCGTCGGCCGCTTGAATCAGTTTGAGTAAGATGTTCTCAACATCTTCTCCCACGTAACCGGCTTGGGTTACTGTTGTGGCATCAGCGATCGCAAACGGCACATCGAGCATGTTAGCTAGCGATTGAGCGATTAAGGTCTTACCACTACCGGTTGGGCCGAGTAAGAGGACATTAGATTTTTGTAGTTCAATATCATCACTGTCGTCATGAGCCAATTCTTTATAATGCTCATAAACGCCCACTGACATCACTTTCTTGGCATAATCTTGACCAATAATATATTTATCTAACTGATCTTTTAATTCAGCAGGTTTCGGAACGTCAGCAAGGTCGATGTCCTCTTGTTGGTTGCTTAGTGTATTCTGAACGATATCGTGGACGCTATCAGAACATTCATTACATATTGCGATGCCCTGTGGTCCTTTTACAATGGCCTCGACATGATCTTTACCTCTATGACAGAAAGAACAAACGGGTTCTGTTGTGTTTGTATGTTGACTCATATTGTTTAAAAACCTCCATATAAAGCTAATAAATATATTTTAGCATACACTGTGCGTTTGGTAAAAAAATATACACATCATAGATATATGTATGGCGGATTGCAGGACATTGAACAGCTCTAAACTCAACACTATCCTTGGGATATCGCGGCTTACATCAGTGGTAAAGCCCACTTGGTAGCAGATATAGAACGAAAAGCATGGGAATGGTATAAGCGTAAAAAATAACAGCAGAAAGAGACTATCATCCATCATTTTGAGGATTCTTGTCTTAAACAGTTGTTTAAAATCGGAATATTACAAATCAGTTGTTGCTTAGACATTTTCTACTTTCAAAAAGGGGTTAGCGTTTAATGCCTTTTGTGGTACAGAAAGGATTTTCAAAGGCTTACGTTGTATAAATAATTATACGAACCCACTAGCATTGCATTAATTAATTTTGAACATTCATAATACTCGAGACGATAGACTCTAAAGGTAACGGTATTCGCATCATCACCAATCGATTTGACCTAAGTGCCGAAGAAATTGGTGAAATCTATCGTTCAAGATGGGCTATTGAATTGTTCTTCAAATGGCTTAAGCAGCACGTACGTATCAAAACGTTCTATGGCATGAGTGAAACGGCTGTACAAAACCAGATCTACATAGCACTCATCACGTATTGTTTATTAGTACTTGTTCAGCTAGAGACAAATGCAGAGCAGTCCTTATTGCAACTCAGCCGATGGTTACAAGCATGCTCTGGAGAATCATCTGTCAAATTATAAATGAACTTTTATGCAACGTTAGTGAGGGAGGAAACTTAAATGACAAGAAAAATTGTAGGGATAATGATTTTATTAATAACAACGCTTGGTTGTACAGATGAATCTCAGTATGAAAATACAGAAGGCATTGTTCAAGAAGCAGTCGTTGCTGATATAACCATTCTCGAAAAAGGTCATGATAAGACAGAATACTGGGTATTTATATCAACCCCGGTTCGTGATAAAAAACAAAAATTATATGTAAAAAAAGAAAGCCTCTGGTTATCATTAGATGTGGAAGAGACATATACAGGTCATTTTGATTTGTTTGCAAATAAAAAAAATCAATTATATAAAGTTACTCCTTACAACTAACGCTTTGTATTAGATTAACAAGGCTTAAACTGAAAGGGATGAACGAATCATAGGAGGATGCTGTATATAACAAAAGTATGGTAATAGAGTAGGAGGGGGGTTAGCCCCCGTCCTCTCAAGAACGATCATAAATAGAAAACGTTCTGCTTAAAGTACATCAAACAGGAATTGTTACTTATGCTCATAAGGAATATCCTCGTACAGGTATGTAACGTATGCTGATCGTAGTGATTTGCACAACCTCTGAAGGTCACTGCTCATTGGATACCACTCCCAGCTAATTGCGGACAAAGTTTCTTGTCATAGTCTGCAAATCTATTTCTGCATCGATCAGTACGGAGGGTGTACAGGACTCTTCCCATTTCTCCGGAAGAGTGGCCTTCTTTGCCTGCAGCAAACCTCTTAGTTCATGTGGGTGTCAAGTGCCCACCTGCTGTATCATAAAACATTTGATGAGTTTGACTTCGACTTTCAAACATCCATTGATGAGCGGCGCATCCGGGACTTGGCTACCCTGCAATTTGTGGAACATCAGGAAAATCTCATTTTCCTGGGTACTCCGGGTGTGGGCAAAACCCACCTTGTGGTAGCGCTGGCACTGGAGGCCATCGCCAAGCGCTATACGGTCTATTTTACGACCGCCCATGCAGCAGGCCCATCAGAACAATACGGTTAAGTTTTGCTTGTCCTGTTCATGAGGCTTGAAAAATCCGGCTTTCTTTTTTTCTTTTATTCGAGCAGAAGATGAAGAAATATACCAAGCCCCATATTCTGATCATTGATGAGATCGGGTACAGGAAAATGGAAGATGAAGCTGCACATTTTTTCTTCCAGATTGTCTCCGGACGCTACGGGAAAGGTGCAATCGTCCTGACGTCAAACAAATCGTATGGTGCATGGGGTGAGATTTTCGGAGATTCTGTGTTGGCCACAGCCATTCTGGATCGACTCCTGCATCACTCCAGTACAATTAACATCAAAGGAGAAAGCTTACGGGTATTCATTTTAATAAATCATTCATGATACGAACAAAAATGTCGTCTGTGCCTTACAATGAGTACAGGTGATCAGTAAAGGAGACTGATATATGAAAAAGCGACATGTCGCGCTGTTTAAACAGTTACAAGATTACCGGGGCTATTTCTTTCATGTGTTAGAGGGGGTGACAGAGGCTGAGGCCGAGATGATACCCGACGGATTTAAAAATAATATCAGGTGGAACTTAGGCCATGTGTACTTGGATCAGTATTTGTGGATTGAGGCAGTGACAAGAGAACAGATTGATTATCCGAGGGCTTATGATCAGTGGTTCGGTTTTGGTACAACGCCAGCTGACTTCACGGATGAAACACCTTCTTTTGATGAGCTGAAGGAGAAACTTTATCATCAAGTGAGCCAAATTGAGCGAGATTATGGGCATCGTTTGGAAGAGGTGTTCCCTCCAACGGAAATGGAGGATTTAACCACTATAGAACAAGCCATTGTACGTATGATCTTCCATGAAGGGATGCATGTCCAAGCTGTGATAGATTTCAAGAAATTTATAAAAGCGCACCAAGTATAGTCAAGACAAGTTGATAGAATGCATATAGAATGAAAGCATATAGAATGAATGCATTACTCTATGCATGATTGAACCAGTGAGTTGTGATAGTGGTTTATGGCCATACACGTTTAATTGTATTAGAGGAAGGGGCGAATATAATGAAGGGTTATGAATTTGAGGTGGTCACTCAACCAGCTTATAGAGCGATCGGTTTAAAATGGGACGGTCCTTGGTCAGACATCAGCCAATTGAAAGCTATGATTCAGGAAGTAAGTCAAAGAGTGGGGGAACTAGAACATGCGGTAAACCCACAAATACAATTAGGGTTATCTTATCACTTAAGACCCGACGGTTTTGTGCACTATTCCGCATATGAGGTAACAGATGAACAGGACGTGCCTGAAGGAATGGTCGAGATCGCGGTGCCTGAAATGACGTATCTTATGACACAACATCAAAAAGGACAAGATATCGGTCAAACGTATAACGAAGTGTGGAATTGGATGACAAAAAGTGAATACGATCCTTATAGAGAGCCATCCGTTCAGTATTTTGACGACTACCTTCCAATAAAACACGAACGGTATCCTGCGGATCGAGATTTAGAGGATCCACACTTCGACATTCTGATTCCAATTATAAAGCAACGTTAACGAAGTAACGTTAGCGAAGAAATGTTAACAGGCTATACGGAAAACGGCGCAAAGTTTTGTAATATTTACAGTCTTTACCGCTCTCACAGAGTAGTTGTGTGAGAGCGGTTGATTTTTAATAAAAAAATCTTCTTCTAAATCTTCTCCTACGGAAGCGGAACGGTGCTGTTGCAGCGGCTGCAAATGTGAGTGCTGTAATCGCTGCGAAAGGAACGAAAAAGGGGAAAAATAGAATACTATCGCCAGTTTTATCTCCTTTTGTATCCAGTGCACGGACCCCTTTTACACTAGCAACATCCTTATCTGTTATGCCTCTCCCTGTAGGACTTAATCTTACACCGGAGGGCGTGACACCGACAAGTTGCCCATGTAGTCTTCTACCGTCTACAGTGCGAATATCAGCTTCTCTGCCTATATTAGCTCTGCAGACCCCATAGTAACGATGGTGCATCAAAGACCTCCCTCATTCTAGGATTATCGTTCACTCGTATTATATTGTTGTGTCAAAGGATAAGATTGTGCCCTTGTGTACACCTAGTAAAATGTGTCAATGGACTATAAGATACTAGAGTATTTGGAAAGAGGATGAGTCATAAGGGATAAATAATATAGGATGGGTAAAAGTAGGTTATCGTATAATTATAATATTAATAGGTATGTTCCCACTCCTTCTCCTTTCTAGCTACATAAATTATATGACATCATTTGTTTGAGAGGGTGGGATGACATGGGAGATGTACCTGTAACAGGCTACCTATGTGCGTTTACTGGCGATGGAGATACTCATACGCATAGCCTCTATGTGACAACTTGGGATGGGCAGCCTGTTCATACACACCAATTTAAAGGCGTGACGTCGTTTGATGTCGGACATAATCATCGCTACGCAGGGACGACTGAGCCTGCCCCGAGTGGGGTTCAACACACACATCGTTACTTTACGTTTACATCGATTGATGCCCGACACAAGCATGTGATACGTGGGACAACAGGACCAGCGATCCCGCTTCCTAACGGAGGTCACTACCACGAATTTAGTGGAATGACAAGTGTCAATGGAGAAACGCCGCATAGTCATAGATATAGCGGCAAGACAAGTGGTTAATCAATCATATATTTGTTTAGCTTTTTAAACACTAGAAAGACGCCAGGTTATTAGACGTCATATGCTATAGGAAAATAGAAGAGGTTTTTCTACAATGTTTTGCAACCATCTGTAATGTTCACTCGTCGAGTGGACATTTTTTCTATTTTTCGCTTCAGTTGGCGGGTAATCTTCTTGCTTTGTTGGTTGGTGAATTCTGTCTTTAGCGTTTAAACAAGATCAGCAGAGAACTTGGTTTGATGTATGATACCTTTGTCACATATTAGCAACCTATCGTTCACGCATTCTTCATAATTCTGTGGCCATATGCCTTGAAAAAAAGGCCTGTCATGGTGTAAAGTTTAATATACAAAAGTATATAAGCAAATGATAGTAGACTGTTATTTGATATCGTGCAATGAATGTGTGCAAGTCAAATAACAAATTTTTTTGACAGGTTTGTGAAAACATTCACAAATGTGACTGATTTATGAACTTTTGACTACAGGTCTTCTAAAACAACCTCACTGTGTTTTAAAATTCAATTCTATCAAATCATTCAATATGAATTAAACATTCATGAATGAATCAGATATCAACCCTACGCGTCAGTGTGATCATTCTGCTCACTGGCGCATGACTAACGCTAGCGATTTTTTTCAGATTTCTAACAACAAGAAAGGAAAGGTTACCCCTATGAGAAAAATGAAATGGGCTATCTTATTAGCATTCTTCACGATAACGAGCATTTTGACAGGTTGTGAACCGTTAACAGTTTTAGATCCTAAAGGGCCGCAAGCTGAAAGGCTTGCAGGAGACATTATCCTTTCTATGTGGATTATGCTAGGGGTGGTCGTCGCTGTCTTTGTGATTTTGATCTACATGTTAGTGAAGTATCGTGCTTCAAATCAAAGTGACGATTATGAACCGCCACACATAGAAGGTAATGCCATAGTGGAAGCCATATGTGTCGGCGTCCCAGCTTTAATTGTCATTTTTCTATCCGTCGTTACTGTCCAAAGTAACTACATCGTTGAATCACCAGTAGAAGTGTATGAAGATAAGGAACCATTGGTGATCTACGCTTCATCGTCTAACTGGAAATGGCATTTCAGTTATCCTGAACAAGATATTGAAACAGTGAACTATTTATATGTGCCCACGAATCGTCCACTTGAATTTAAACTATATTCACATGGGCCGATCACCAGCTTTTGGATTCCACAACTAGGGGGACAAAAATACGCCATGGCAGACATGACCACAACCCTACACTTGGGGGCTGACGTACCTGGTGAGTACTTGGGGCGTAACGCCAATTTCAGTGGTGAGGGCTTTGCCAAGAATACATTTAGTGTTAAAGCCATGAATGAAGATGAATTTGATGAGTGGGTTGAAGAAGTGAAAACAACGGCTGAACCGTTAACTGAGGATACCTTTAACGAGTTATTAGAACCGGGCCATCTCGGCCAGTTAACATTTACGGGGACACACCTCTCATTCTCACCCCCGCCATTATCACATGGGAGTCATAACGATAAGCATGAAGATGAGCAAGGTGCTTCAGATGAGCAGGATGTTCAAGATGAGCATGAGCATGGACATCATGAATGACGTGAAAAGACACACGTCTTTGAATGATAGGCTTTCCTGAAAGATTGATCACATTTTGATTTAGTCATCGAAAGGAGTCAACGAGAATGGAATTTTTCCAGCAATTCGCTCCACCACACCCGAGTCCAGCGATATACGCTTCAATGGTTGCTATTGTATTGACGACGGTTGCCATCTTCGGTGGATTAACATACTTCAAAAAGTGGGGTTATCTGTGGCGCGAATGGTTAACAACGGTTGATCATAAACGGATTGGGATTATGTATCTCATCGCAGCGTTACTGATGTTGTTTAGAGGTTTTGTCGATGCGCTTATGATGCGGGCACAACTGGCCATGCCAGACAATCAGCTATTAGATGCTCAACACTACAATGAAATTTTCACAACGCACGGGGTCGTCATGATACTATTCATGGCCATGCCTTTTATTATCGCCATTATGAACTACATTGTACCTTTACAAATTGGTGCACGGGACGTGGCTTTTCCACGTCTGAACGCCTTAAGTTTTTGGCTGTTCTTTTCCGGTGCGATGCTGTTTAATATCTCATTTGTGATTGGAGGGTCACCTGACGCTGGGTGGACGTCTTATTTCCCTCTTGCCAGTAATGAGTTTAGTCAGCATGTGGGAACGAATTATTACATGTTCTCCCTTCAAATTGCAGGTTTAGGTACTCTAATCTCAGGAATTAACTTTGCCACGACCATACTCAAAATGAGAGCACCAGGTATGACCTTGATGAAGATGCCGATGTTCACATGGTCCTCTTTCATTACAAACATTATTATTGTGTTTGCATTCCCAGTGCTGACTGTGGCGTTAGCGATGGGCTCTATGGATCGAATATTCGGTACGAACTTCTTCACAACGGCCGATGGTGGTATGGATATGCTTTGGGCTAACTTGTTCTGGATTTGGGGACATCCTGAGGTATATATTCTCATTCTACCTGCCTTTGGATTATATAGTGAGATTATCTCAACCTTTGCTCGCCGTAATCTATACGGTTATAAATCAATGGTCGCGTCTATGGTTGTTATCTGTCTGCTCTCATTCGTAGTGTGGGCACACCACTTTTACACGATGGGGCAAGGCGCTTTTGCCAACAGTATATTCTCCATAACGACTATGGCCATCGCTGTTCCTACGGGTGTTAAAATATTTAACTGGTTGTTCACGCTATGGAAAGGTAAGATTACGATTACCGTTCCCATGCTATACTCTATGCTGTTTATCCCTATCTTCACCATCGGGGGAGTAACAGGGGTCATGCTAGGTATGTCCGCAGCGGACTACCAGTATCATAATACGATGTTCTTAGTGGCGCACTTCCACCTCGTGATTATCCCAGGTGTTATGTTTGCCCTACTAGCAGGTCTCACCTTCTACTGGCCAAAAATGTTTGGCTTCATGCTAAATGAACGTATCGGTAAGTGGGCTGCATGGTTGCTAGCCATCGGGACTTGTGTCGCCTTCTTCCCCATGTTTATATCAGGGTTGGACGGCCAAGCACGTCGGATGTACACTTACTCAGAGGCAACTGGGTTCGGCATTTGGAACATGATTTCGTTTGTAGGTGCACTTGCGATTGGGGTGGCCTTCCTACTCATCGCGTATAACATCTACTATAGTACACGTTATGCGTCTCGAGACATCAGTGCCGATCCATGGGATGCTAGAACACTTGAATGGTCCACGCATACCCCTGTACCTGTTTATAACTTTGCCGTCGTACCGCAAGTCAATTCTGATCAGGCATTTTGGGATGCGAAGAAGCATGGACACGTCTTGTTCAAGGATGGCTACAAAGACATTCACATGCCTAATAACAGCGGACTTCCGATTATTATGGCTGGTATTTTCTTCGTATGGGGATTCTCGTTCGTCTTTAGCCTATGGCTACCAGCCATCGTGACAACGATAGCCATCTTTGCCTGCATGGCTTATCAATCATTTGAAAAAGATGATGGTTACCATATCCATGTAGACACGATTGAGAAAACTGAACGTAAGTTGGGAGGTCATAAGCAATGAAAATCGATCAATCACTCCCGCTTGAATATAGTACCGAAGAAAACCGTATCAAAATCCTAGGTTTCTGGATCTTTTTAGGAGCTGAAATTACGCTCTTTGCTACACTCTTTGCATCCTATTTTACTCTGGTTAACCGCACTGGCAGCGGTCCAACCGGAGCTGAGATTTTCGAGCTCACCCCAGTACTCATAGAAACGTTACTTCTATTAACGAGTAGTTTTACGATAGGGCTTGCCATTCATGCGATGCGCTTAGGTAGACAAAAAGCGATGCTGACATTCTTCGGCCTGACGTTATTACTAGGTCTAGGGTTCCTAAGCTTAGAGATTTATGAGTTCTTCCACTATGTACACGTGGGGGCAAGCATTCAAACGAGTGCATTCACATCAATGTTGCTGACAACGTTAGGGACACACGGTGCCCACGTGGCATTCGGATTGTTTTGGGGATTATGTATCATGTTACAGGTGAGAAGAGATGGTTTCACGCCTCATACAGCGAACAAATCATTTATCTTTTCACTGTACTGGCACTTCTTAGATGTGGTGTGGATCTTTATCTTTAGCTTCATCTACTTGAAAGGAATGATGTAAATGAAGGAGTTATTCCCGCGCAAGCAAGTGATGGGTTTCATCTTCTCACTGGTGCTTACGGCCGTCGCACTCGCAGTTTACTTCTTTGAGATGTCTTTCGCTGCGGGTATGACGATCCTGCTTGTAACGGCCTTTACCCAAGCAGGGCTCCAATTAGCATTCTTTATGCACGCTGGTGAAACAGAAGATAAGAAACCGATCTACACCAACATCTATTACGGTGTAATATTGGCCTTACTCACCGTATTCGGCACTCTTTTAGTCATGGTTTGGGGTTACGTATAATCTCATAGATTCTAAATTCCCTGTCATTTAGTTTTGCAATTTGTAAAAGACATTGTTAATAAGATCTATCTATAGTGCCTAAAAAACGTGCTACAAGTTAAGAGACGTGCAGACTAATATGAGGTTTGCACGTCTTTTTTGGTGCAATGAATTTTTATCCCCTTGATTAAGAGACGGCTTGTACCAAAATCACATACGATCTGATTAATAGGTCTTGTTATCCCCGCTCAGAAAAAGTAAGCTATAGGTATCTGCTACAAAGCTAGTACCTAAACGTATCATATGTGAGCTAACTTTAAATCTATGAGCCTTGGGGGTATAACATCATGAAAAGAGACGGCTATGTATCTTTATGGGTTGGAAACTTTGTGGAATATATTGATCTTAAGGATTACCTCACTCCCTTTGAAACAGAAGATGGGCTAGTCAAACGGTCATTATTTGAGGAAGATTTTATGCTAAGCTTCTACGACCACGACCAATTGGAGATAGAGCATTATAAACAGAAGCAATCTCATCTTAGAGATTTACTTTCCTTTAGTACGCATCACCAAGTGATTGTCCCCAAATTCGTTGATTTATGCGGTGAGCACATCCCCTATCACGTGAACAGTGTCATATTGCTCTACAACTTTCAATATAGTGGTAGAGTTGGTGATGAGATTGCTCATATAAGGTATTTAGGACATGTTAATTACAAATAAAAAACAGTTTTAATCACACACTTTTTTAACGCTTATGAGTATGTATCCCCTTTTGTTATAGGTGTATCACTTACATAGACTAGACTGGTTTACATAGCATACAAAGATGAGGTGAAACGTTTGGAGAGTCAAGAACGTCGTATAGCTGAAGAGTATCTTGAAGTCGTACGCACACGCTTTTTGGACATGAAGGAAACGGCGGAGAAAGCAATAGAGAAGTTACCTGATGAAGCCTTGTTTTGGTCTATAAATGAAGAATCTAATAGTATTGCTGTGATTATGAAACACATGAGTGGCAATATGATCTCTCGCTGGACAGATATTTTTGAAACGGATGGCGAAAAACCAGACAGAAACCGTGATCAGGAATTCGTGGATGATATGGAAAACAGAGAGACGTTGTTAAAATGTTGGGAGGAAGGTTGGCATATCTTTTTGACCACCTTACACACACTTAGCGAAAGTGATCTGCTTCAGCATATCAGGATTAGACAGGAGCCTCACACTGTCATTCAAGCGATTGAGCGTCAAATGTATCACTACTCATATCATATTGGCCAGATCGTATACATCGCCAAACAATTCCAATCTGACAAATGGACCACTTTAACGATTCCCCGTAAGCACTAGGAAGTAACCAATCTTGATCGACCAAGGAGGTTAAACATGAATGACCAGCAAAAAGACCGGATAGAAAGAATGTCATTTAAACCTAGAGGGAGGAAAGGAATTATGAAGCCCATTGAAAACCGTGTTGATACGATCTTTGTGCACGTCACCAATCTAAAAGAATCAGTTGAATGGTACAGTCGACTGATGGGTATAGACATTGGAGATAGGGAAATAAGAGACCCTATTTTCACTTTTAATATGGGGGCAGGACGGCCAGGATTAACCTTAGATGATCACTCATTTGATCAGGGGATGACATTGAAGCTGTCCAACCAACCATTGTTTAATCTGAGCACCGAGGACATTAACGCGGCATACCGGCATGTGCAAGAGATGGGGGCCGAAATTGTAACGGACATACAACATCACCCAGACTTGTCCGATTTTACACTCAAAGATCCTGATGGCAATATCATTATGGTTTGTTCATGTTTTACTTAAGGATGGGCAAGTGGGCATCTGACCTAGAGTCTCATTTTCACTTAAATCACGTCTATCACGGAGGTGATTGAGATGAAATTAGTTGATGAACTCCAAGAAGGTGGGTATATTTTATATGCTAGGCATGCCGAGGCCACTGTCGGCGTAGATCACCCAAACTTGAATTTTGAAGATTGTCATACTCAAAGGAATCTTTCCCTAAATGGTAGAAGGCAAGCCATCCTTTATGGTCAAACACTACGTCAGCTGCAAATCCCTATCATGATTCCAGTGCACGCCAGTCCATTCTGTCGCGCGTTACATACGGCCCAATTAGCTTTTGGGGTAAGGAATGTTCAAGTGGACTATTTTTGGATTGATGTAAATAGATTGAGTGGCCCATTGAACCTAGCGGAACAAGAGAGAATATTATTTCAACTCAAGAGCATATTGGAAAGTCCACCGTATGCAACGACCAATAGAGTCATCATTGGACATCGTTTTCCTGAAGGCGTTGGTTTGGGCCCTATACCAGATATGGGTACGGTTGTCATACGTCCTCTTGGACAAGGGCAGGGTTTCGAGGTTGTAGCAGAACTGACATTGCAGGAACTCATTCATTTGACATAAATCTCAGGCATTATATTCAGGTGGTGTCAGCTTGGCGTACACATGTTTAAGCAAGTTGACCCAGAGTTCCAGCTTGTAGATGCAATAACAAAAGTTAGTTAAGAAAGTGAATTTGATTCAGCTTGATAAAAAAACGAGTGACATGACCACTCGTTTTTTATTTTTGACAAAAGGTCATCAACCTTTTAAAATAAAAGAATTTGAGAGCAGGTATCGTAAATAAGTATGGTGTATGAACTAAGTCCACACGTTAGGCAATGTTTATCACACTAGTCTTTAACTTTAGTGTTTTAAATCAATACATCATTCATTATTCAAAGATAAGTTGACTTTTACCCCTATTGCTAGTAATATGTTCATTGAGTTTTATAAGTTCTGAAAAAATTGAACAAAACAGGTTTGAGGTGTTGTTGGTGAATGAGCATGAAAAAATTGAACAGATGAAAGATATTATGATTAGTTCAATTGCCCAAACGATGGTGATTTATGGCGTCACTCCCTCTGTTGGTAGAATCTATGGTGTGCTTTACTTCGCCGAGAGACCGCTGTCCATTAATGAGATTCAAACAGAAGTGGCCATGAGTAAAGGGAGTGTCAGCACAGGGATTCGGGAATTATTAGAGATCGAGATGGTGAGTAAGGTTTGGAAAAAAGGTGATCGTAAGGACCACTTTATAGCCGAAAAAGATTTTTTTAAGAACTTTATGACGTTCTTTGTTAAAAACATTCGTCAGGAGCGCAATATTATCCTCAAGGCTGTCGGACACGTCAAACCCGACCTTGAATATATGGCTCACCATGCCGAAAGTGAACGAGCAAGAGAAGAAGCGCGCCATAACCTTGAGTTAATTGAAAGCTCACAGGATTATTTCGACTGGACCCTACGCATGATTAATGCCATGGAGTCAGGAGAAATATACCAATATATTCCGCGCCAAAGCCAAAATAAAGAAGAATAGATGAGGTGGTTTACTTGGATTTCAGTCAGTCAGCGTTAGTCCTTATCGATATACAGAAAGAGAGTAAATATGGTGTGGAAGGGTTAGAAAGCATTGCCGGAAACGCGCAAGCCCTAATAGAAGAATGTAGGGCAAAAGATATTCCCGTTATCTACACACGTCAAATTAACCGCCAAGACGGCATCGGTTTGTCCTATGGTGAACCGTTGGACGATGCCGGCGCGCCTGTTTTTTATTGTACAGGTACCGACAGTATTGAGGTCATAGATGATCTAAAACCTGCAAAAGAAGACATTGTCATCGATAAGCATCGTTGGAGTGCTTTTTACCAAACAAGTCTAGACCTTATGCTACAAAGCCTAGGCGTCAAACATCTGATCATTGGTGGCCTTGTTACAGATGGTTGCTTAATGACGTCGGTATTCGATGGTTATTTCCGTGATTATCAGGTTAATTTGGTTCACGACATCAGTGCCACGACGAACAGTGGCGCCCACATGTCTTCAATCTTGATCATGGCTAATTGGGTTTACGGTCTAAAGATTTATAGTGCGGACAACTTAATCAAGCATCTCCGCGGTGAATCATATTGGGCTTGGGAGTCTACAGGACCAGATCAATTACAATTCACACCTGAAACCATGAGGGACGTATTTAATCAAGTGACTGGAGAAGATCATTAGCATCGATTGTTCTAGGTCACGAAGAGATCGCATTTATAATTATTCATTATTCACACAGGGGGAAACACAAACATGAAGACAGGCAGTAAAATAATGTTGATGATGTTAATGCTCACAATCGCGCTTGTCGGTTGTAGTGCCACAGGAGACGAGCAGACAGCAGAGGGACAAAAAGAAGAAATCGTGCTCGGTATGACAGAATGGACAAGTACAGAAGCACCATCCAATATTATGAAACTGATTCTCGAAGAAGCAGGATATGACGTGAAATTTACCTTAGCAGATCAACCCGTTCTATTTACAGGTCTGACAACGGAAGAAATAGATTTCTTTATGGATGCGTGGCTCCCTTATACCGAAGCCGAATTATGGAGCCAATACGAAGAAGATCTACAGCAGGTTACAACTAGTTACGAGGATGTCCCTCTGGGTTGGGTCGTTCCTGAGTATGTTGAAGAGGATACCATTGAAGCATTACAAGGGCATGCAGAGGCCTTTGATGGCCAAATTGTTGGTTTAGGTCCCGGTTCTGGCATGACAGAAACATCTCGAGAAATAATAGAAGATTACGATCTAGACGGGTTTGAACTTATCACGAGTAGCGAACAAGCCATGATGTCTGAAGCGATGCGTAAAATGAACGCTGAAGAACCCGTTATATTCATGGGTTGGAGACCTCACTCCATGTTCATTCAATACGACCTTAAATTCCTAGAAGGACAAGATGAGTACTTTCAATCAGATAACGTTTATGTAATCTCTTACAACGGTGTGGAAGAGAAGCACCCAGAAGTGTATGACATCATGTCTCGTTGGCGTATTGATGTTTCAGATTTAGAGGAAATGATGTACAAGCATGAAAACGAAGGCACATCCTTTGAAGATTTGGCTCAGGTATGGATTGACGAAAATAGAGACAAAGTAGACCATATGCTAGGTCAAGAGTAGAATAATAGTTTTTATCCCGTCTTAATATGCGTTATATATTCACAGGTAGCCCAATAGAGTAAATATTAAGAGGCGTGCAACTCAATTCGTTGCACGCTTTTTTTATAAGATAACTCTGCCTCTTTCAACCACGTCTACGACATCATCTATAACCTTATTTTTCAATAAAATGATTGGTTGGGGATGAGAATCAGGTGTATACTTGACATTGAAAGGGTGATCTTATGGGTAAAAAAATTGTACTAGCAGGCGGCTCGGGGTTTTTAGGGCAATCACTCGCTCAATTTCTGATAAAAAGAAACTATGACGTGGTGGTCCTAACGAGAGGAGCCGCGTCTACAACTCGTGATGGTGTTCGGTATGCACACTGGGACGGCGTCAACTTAGGGGAATGGGCGACAGAAATCGAGGGCTGCGAGTCCATTGTTAATTTCACTGGTAAGAGCGTTAATTGCATTTACACGAAAGCCAATAAGGAGGAGATTCTATCCTCTAGGTTAAACTCTGTTAAAGTGTTAAGGGATGCTATACATCAGTGCTCAGAGCCTCCACAGTCTTTTATTCAAGCCGGTTCCTTAGCCATATTCGGGGATACAAAACAGGAGTGTGATGAGGAGGCGCCTCACGGTACAGGCTTTTCCGTGGACGTTTGTAAGCAATGGGAAGACGAATTTTTCCGAGTGTCCTTCCCACATACGCGACAAGTCTTGTTAAGAATTGGCTTTGTCCTAGGAAAGAATGGTGGTGCATTAGAGCCGTTAAAGACATTAGTGAAATTCAACCTAGGAGGAACGGTAGGGTCAGGGAAACAGTATATCAGTTGGTTGCACATAGATGACTTAAACCATATGTTTTTAGAGGCAATCGAACAAGATCAATATGATGGCATTTACAATGCGACAGGACCAACGCCCGTCACGAACAAAACGTTTATGAAAACGCTACGTGACGCAATGGGTAAGGGCTGGACACCGCCAGCGCCAACCCCCTTTGTCTGGTTAGGGGCTTATATATTTATGAGAACGGAGCCCAGCTTAGCGTTAACGGGGCGAAATTGTATTCCGAAGAAGTTTTTAGATGCTGGCTTTGAATTTAAGTATACTGATTTAGGGACAACCTTAAGCGAACTTGTGTCATGAACCAGAGGCCTATTATCTAGTAAGTTTTTAGTAGAAATATCCAAGTCAGCGTCATAAACTTAATTGGTGATACGAATGGTTATCTTCATGACACACGAAAGGAGACATATATATGAAAAAAAGGTATGCTTTAGGGTTTATTTTGATTTTAAGCTTCGTGTTAGTGGGTTGTACACCGAATACTGAGGACGCACCAGATCAAATAGAAGAGAACGACAACTCAGCTGAACAAAACGATGAGAGTGGGACTGAAAACGAAAATGAACTAGAAAGTGACCAAGAGAGTGATCAAGAAGGAGATACGAGTGAGAACGATGCAGAAAATGAAGGTCTTGAAGTAGAGACGGGGTCTACTGAGACTGTTACGAGAATGATTGAGGGCATGGAAAACGAGGTTGAAGTGGTCAATTATCATCTCACACAGTACGGTATCTCCTATCAGCTAGATACTTTGTTTGGCGAGCCCGAAGTGAATGGTCAATTGATAACCTATACGAACGAACAAGGGACAAGTGAGGTCTCTATAGAAATCATGACGGACACATCTTTAGATGAAGCAGTAGAGGAACTTCAAGCGCAATTAGAAACAGGAGATTATGAAGAAAAAGGAAAACTAGAAGACATCCCGGTAGCAGAAAATGGCCTAGAAGGAAAAATGCAATATGTCGTTTATCCTGTAAGAGGTTTTTATGCTTATGACCTAGCTGACCATGTCCTTGTTATCTCCTACACATTCCCAGCTGAAGCAGGAGACGGCATGTATCCGTTATTAGAATCGTTGCGTCAATCGATACAAGTGCAATAATTAGAGGTGTTAAACCTACCTTTGTTCGATTTCTGAATACCAAGATGTGCCCTTATTAAAAAATAAGGGCTTTTTTGTGCCAAAATGCCTGCTTCGTATAGTGTCCAACTTATTAAACAAATACAAAACAATATTAACAAAACTAAAACAAAATATATTAGACACAAACAAATGCATATGTGCTACAATGTAAATATAAAAAAATAAAAACAGAAGAGTTGGAGGAATCGATGTGGTCAAAAGTTTATGGGATAATGAAGAAGCAAAGCATTTACAAGCAGGGCTGGATGAGCTCGTCTATCGTTCTCATCTACTAGGACGTGACCGCTCTGTTTGTAACTTCGGTGGCGGTAATACGTCTATGAAAACGATGGAGAAAGACTTCCGCGGTCGCGAAGTCGAGGTCATGTGGGTGAAAGGGAGTGGTTCAGACCTCGCCACAATGGAAGCAAAGCATTTTACAGGCTTACGCATGGACGATATCCGACCCTTGCTAGAAAGAGAGGATATGTCAGATGAGGAAATGGTAGACTATCTATCGCATTGTATGATAGACAGCAAGCACCCACGTTCATCGATTGAGACACTATTACATGCGTTTCTACCCTTTAAGCATGTGGATCACACACACCCAGACGCCATCATTAGCTTATGTTGTTCTGATCAAGGACGTCAATTAGCAGAAGAGATCTTTGGCTCTCGTTTCGTATGGGTACCGTATGTCCGACCAGGCTTTAAACTATCTAAAATGTTAGCTGAGGCCGTTCAAAACAACCCTGAAGCAGAACTTGTCCTTATGGAGAAGCACGGCCTTGTGACTTGGGGAGAGACAGCCGAAGAAAGCTATGAACAAACCATCGCTGTGATTAACGAGGCTGAAGCGTACATCAACGAAAAGCGGACACAGGACAACGCCTTTGGCGGACAAAAATATGAGGCTTTACCGCAAGAAAAGCGTCAAAAAGTACTCGCAGACATCCTACCGGTTATTCGAGGGGCCGTAAGTGAACAAAAGAACATGCTGCTCACGTATGCTGACGATGAAGACGTATTGCAGTTTGTCAATAGCAAGGACGCTCAAACACTGTCTCAGGTCGGAGCTGCTTGTCCAGATCATCTCGTGCATACGAAGCGTGTCCCGCTATATATCGATTGGGACCCACAGACACAGAGTGTAAACGAACTGACTGATCTGATTAGAAAAAGGGTAAGCGACTACATACGAGACTATGAACAGTATTTTGAACGAAACAAAAATGAAGGAGACACGATGTTTGAGCCGGCGCCACGCGTTATTCTCATTCCGGGGATAGGCATGGTCAACTCAGGGAAAAACCTCAAAATGGCTCACATCAGTGGAGATCTCTATCATCGTGCGATCGCTGTCATGAAGGGGGCCACTGCGCTCGGCCACTTTGTGTCGCTTAATGAAAATGAATCGTACAACATTGAATACTGGCCCCTTGAGCTATATAAGTTAAGCTTAGCCCCACCAGAAGCCGCATTCTCCCGTAAGGTGGCTTTCGTGACTGGCGGTGCCGGTGGGATCGGCGGTGCCACTTGTGAGCATCTAGTCAGTGAAGGCGCGCATGTCATTATCGCTGATCTTAATGAAGAAGGGGCTCAAGAAAAGGCTCAGGAGATCAACCGCAAGTATGGGGCTGATAGAGCTATGGCCGTTAAGATGGATGTGACCCAAGAGGCACAAGTCCAGAAAGCGTTTCAACAAGCGACTCTACACTATGGTGGTGTCGATATCGTGGTCAATAACGCGGGATTAGCCACTTCCAGTCCGATAGAGGAAACGTCTTTGCAGGAATGGCAGTTAAACATGGATGTCTTAGGCACTGGTTACTTCCTCGTTGCACGTGAGGCTTTTAAGCACATGAAAGCGCAAGGGGTCGGGGGGAATATGGTCTTTGTCGGATCCAAAAACTCAGTCTATGCAGGGAAGAATGCGTCAGCGTATAGCGCAGCGAAGGCCTTAGAGACTCATCTCGCTCGTTGTATTGCTGCAGAAGGTGGTCAGTACGGCATCAGGGTGAACGCCGTTCTTCCAGACGCTGTGTTACAAGGGTCAGCCATTTGGGACTCCTCCTGGAGACATGAGCGTGCTGCGGCGTACGGGATTGAACCGGATGAGCTAGAAGAACATTATCGTAAAAGAACGGCATTGCAGGTCAATGTGTATCCCCACGACATTGCTGAAGCGATCGCCTACTTTGCTTCTTCCAAAGCGGAAAAGACAACAGGCTGCATGCTCACGGTCGATGGCGGTGTCCCTGCCGCTTTTACAAGATAGGTTAAAAAGCTTGAAGGGTTATAAAAAGATAGATGAGTCGCACATAGAATCGCGATGATGATCATTCAGATGATTATGATTCAATAGAAAGGGTGGGTGGCATTGTTAGATCAACAATATGCTTTATTCGAGGCACAACAGAACCAAAGAGGCATAGATTTGGAAACGGTGAAAACAAAATTGAAAGCGCTAAAAATCGAAACCCCGTCTTGGGGCTACGGTGATTCGGGAACAAGGTTTAAGGTTTTCCAGCAAGAAGGGGTACCGAGAGACCCCTTCGAAAAATTCGAAGATGCAGCCCAAGTCCATCGGTTTACGGGGATTGCACCATCCGTGGCGGTGCATATCCCTTGGGACAAGGTGGAGGATTACAGTCAATTAAAGCGACATGCGGCAGACCTCGGCGTGTCCATCGGTGCGGTCAATCCCAATTTATTTCAGGATGACGATTACAAGTTCGGCAGTGTCACCAACGCCGATCCCCATATTCGTCGTAAGGCCACCGAGCATTTACTAGAATGTGTGGACATTGCTAGAGAAGTGGATTCTAAGCTCTTAAGCCTATGGTTTGCAGACGGTACGAACTATCCGGGGCAAGCGAACTTTCGTCACAGAAAGCACTGGATGCAAGAATGCCTGACGGACATGTACCAAGCGTTGGATGAAGACATGCGTATGCTGATTGAATATAAATTCTTTGAGCCGGCGTTCTACCATACAGACCTAGCCGATTGGGGTATGTCATACAATATGGCGCTTAAGCTAGGACCACAAGCGGAAGTCTTAGTGGATACCGGACATCACCCACAAGGGACGAATATTGAGCATATTGTGGCTTACTTATTGGATGAGAAACGCCTAGGGGGGTTTCATTTTAACAGTCGTAAGTACGCCGATGATGATCTGATCGTGGCGGCACATGATCCGTACGAAATTTTCTTAATTCTCTATCAAATTATTGAAGCAGAGAACGACGCTGATCCTGAAGTGGCTCAGACGGCACAGCATATCGCGTACATGCTCGATCAGTGTCATAACCTTGAACCGAAAATCCCCGCCATGATCCGTTCCATCCTTAACGTTCAAACCTTATACGCCAAAGCGTTACTCGTGAATCTAGATGAGGTCAGGGACGCTCAAGCGAAACAAGATGTTCTCGCAGCTGAACAAGCTGTACGCCAAGCGTTCGAGTTTGATGTGTTGCCCCTTTTACAAGTGGTTCGTGAAGAGATGGGCGTCCCCGTTGACCCTATGAAGGCGTATCAAGAGAGTGGTCATGCCAATGCCATACTGTCTCGTGGAAAAGGCGGTGCCAGCTGGTGAGTGTGCTAGCCTTTGATTTAGGTGCGAGCAGTGGACGTGCGTTAATCGGAGAGATTCAAGGCGACCAGCTGGTCATTGAAGAAATCCATCGCTTCTCTAATGACCCCGTGCAGGTGGGGAACCGCCTGCATTGGGACATTTTACGCCTGTATCACGAAATCAAGCAAGGCATAGTCAAAGCCAAATGGCGAGGTGAGGAGCTTGACAGTATCGCCATCGATTCTTGGGCGGTGGATTTTGGGTTACTTGATGCGAGTGGAGAGCTGCTGTGTAACCCCTATCACTACCGGGATCACCATACCAACGGCGTGATGGAGGAGGTCCACGCCCAACTCGGTAAGCAAAAGATTTTTGCTCAAACCGGCATTCAATTTTTACCGTTTAATACAATCTATCAGTTGGTGGCGATGAAAAACGCTCAGGCGTCCGTACTCTCGTCAGCGGATGCTTTGCTCATGATCCCCGACCTCTTACGCTACTTCCTGACGGGGGAACGAAAGTCCGAGTTCACGAATGCGACAACAACCCAACTCTTTAATCCGACGACCATGGATTGGGATGACGACCTCTTGAAAGCGCTTGATCTCCCTGTTCACCTCTTTGGTGAAGTGGTCCAGCCTGGCACCGTTGTGGGCACCTTACACGAAGCGGTGTGTCAAGAGCTGGATGTGCCTGCCACGCCCGTGATTGCAACCACGGAGCATGATACCGCCGCAGCTGTAGCTGGCGTCCCCGCTCATGATCAAGATTTTGCTTACCTCAGTTGTGGGACTTGGTCTCTGATGGGAACCGAAGTCGATACGCCCGTATTGAACGAGCAAGCCTTAGAATGGAATTTTACCAATGAAGGGGGCGTTGGCGATACGTACCGCCTACTGAAAAACATCATGGGGCTGTGGATTGTCCAAGAATGTAAACGCGCATGGGAAAAAGAAGGGGCCAAGCTCAGTTACACTGAACTCATGGAGCAGGCCAAAGGGGCTCCGGCATTTCAAGCCTTTATCGACCCAGATGATTTACAGTTCTTAAACCCGTCTCACATGCCAAAGCAAATAGAGCAGTACTGCCAGCAAACGAATCAGCAGACACCACAAACGAAAGGTCATATGATTCGCATTGTGTTAGAAAGTCTCGCACTGAAATACCGTTTCGTGCTCGAAAGAACGGAACAATTGTCCCATAAGCATTTTTCAGGGCTACATGTCGTCGGCGGCGGTATTAACAACACGTTGTTATGCCAGTTCACGGCAAACGCCATTGCCAGACCTGTTTGGGCGGGACCGACAGAAGCGAGCGGCATAGGGAATGTGGTGGTGCAATACATCGCCCTTGGTAAGCTAAAGGATATCCACGAGGCTAGAGCACTCATTCGCCGTTCCATCCCCATCCAGACCTATGAACCACGAGAAACAGCCACTTGGCATCAGGCTTACGAGACATTTTGTGATATGATAAAAGTAAAATATACTATGTCCGATTATGGTTAGAAAGAAGGGTCGAACATGCTTGTTGCAGAACGTTATGAAAAAATCGTACAACTCGTCGATGAAAAAGGCAGTATCCGTGTTTCCGAATTAAGTGAGATTTTTGGCGTCACCGAGGAGACCGTACGTCGGGATCTCGACAACCTTGAAAAAGAGGGCAGATTACGCCGTAGTCATGGTGGCGCTGTTTCCGTAAAGGATAAGCAGTCTGAGATTCCTTACTTTGAACGCGAGATTAAAAACGTGGATGAAAAACAAAAAATTGCCCAAGAAGCGGTTCATCATATTCAAGAAAATGACCGTATTATCCTTGATGCCAGTTCTACAGCATGGTATATGGCCAAGGCACTGCCTGACATTCCACTGACCGTCCTGACCAACTCGATCAAGGTGGCCATGGAATTGAGTCACAAGGCTAAGATTGAAGTCATTTCAACGGGCGGGAGCTTGAGTAAAAAATCTCTATCTTATATTGGCCCTTTAGCCGAACGGTCCTTAGACCTCTACCACGTTGATAAAACCTTCGTGTCGTGCCAAGGCGTTCATATCGAGAGAGGGATTAGTGAATCCAATGAGCTCCAAGCACGCTTAAAGCAGAAAATGATTGAATTGGCTGATCAAGTGATTCTTCTAGCCGACTATAGTAAGTTCGGTGTACAGTCCTTCACTCAAGTCACGGACTGGACTCATATCGATACGCTGATCACAGACGCTAGAACCAAGCAAGAGGATCTGCAAGCGTTAGAAGAGTTAAGGGTACAGACACAGCGTTTAAAGGGATCGTCAGAAGACTCGTCAGTCAGTTCATAATCTGTCAGCAGTCATATCATAGTCTATCAGATATCAGTCATGTCATCGTTCGTCAGATAATAGAAAAAGAAATAAGGCATATGGAAGAGAAGAGGAGGGTGAGCATGAATGAAAGTGTCTCTATTTATCACTTGCCTCTCGGATAGTATTTATCCGCGAGTGGGAGAAGCCATCGTACGTCTATTAGCCCGTTACGGTGTTAAAGTGGACTTTCCAAACGTACAAACGTGCTGTGGCCAGCCTGCGTTCAACAGCGGCTATTGGCATGAAGCACGGCACTCAGCTAAGACCATCCTAGACGCGTTTGATGATAGCGACTTTGTTCTTTCTCCTTCCGGGTCGTGTACGGGCATGGTCCAACATTATTATCCTAAGCTATTTGAAAACGACCCGGTTTATCTGGAGAAAGCGAACCGCCTGGTGAGCAAGACGTATGAGTTTTCTCAGTTTATGGTGCAGGTCTTAGGCGTTGAAGATGTGGGGGCGACCTATCCACACAAGGTCACTTATCATCCTTCTTGTCATGGTAGTCGCTTGTTAGGCGTTAAGGAAGAGCCGCTCACGCTCATACAGCGCGTGAACAGCCTTGAATTGCTCCCCTTACCTTTTGCTGAGGATTGTTGCGGTTTTGGCGGCACGTTCGCCGTAAAGATGTCAGATATCTCAGGGGCGATGGTCGCTGAGAAGGTCGATCATATTCTAGAAACGGAAGCTGAAGTGCTCGTCGGTCTCGATATGGGCTGCTTGATGAATATATCAGGTCATCTTCATTATCGGGGACAACCGATCAAAGTGATGCACTTAGCTGAACTGCTCTATGAGGGGGTGAAGGAAGCGTATGGCACCTAAGGGAGAGACGGTAAAAGACCGAGCGCAAGTGGCACTGAATGACGAGTTTTTAAGAAATGCCGTTAAATTCACGACTGAGAAATTACGCAAAGGTAAAAAGTCAGCGTCAGAAGAACACGGGAACTGGGAGGCGTGGCGTGAACGCGGACGTCAAATCCGTCTCCATACGATTGCACACTTAGATTACTATCTCAATCAGTTTGTCGAGCATGCGCGCGCTCAGGGCGTTCATGTCCATTTCGCAGAAACGGGTCAAGAGGCAGCCGACATCACGATGAAGATTGCGGAGCACAAACAAGCGGAAACAGTTGTCAAGTCAAAATCAATGGTTTCCGAAGAAATCCATATCAATGAGGCGTTCGAAAAGGAAGGGATAGCATCAGTTGAGACGGATTTAGGAGAATATATTATCCAATTGGCTCACGAAGCACCGTCCCATATTATCATCCCTGCTATACATAAGAACCGGTATCAGGTCGCTGAACTGTTATCGAAGGAGGCAGGAGAAGAATTGCCACCTGAAACAACGGCCCTGGCCGGTTTTGCTCGCAAAAAACTGCGTGAAAAATTCCTAGAAGCGGATATCGGGATGACGGGGTGTAATTTTGCTATAGCCGAGAGTGGGTCCATGATCCTCTTTGAAAATGAAGGGAATGCGAGAATGGTGAGCACGGTACCGAAAACCCAGATCACGTTAATGGGAATGGAGCGTATTATTCCCACATGGGATGACCTAGAAGTGATGGCCACGCTCCTCCCTCGATCGGCCACAGGACAAAAGCTGACTGTGTACATGTCAGGGATCACGGGTCCCAAACGTGCTCAAGATGGCGACGGCCCAGAAGAGATGCATGTCATTATACTAGACAACGGAAGATCCCATCAATTAGGCGATCCAGAATTTCAAGAATTATTAAACTGTATTCGTTGTGGGGCCTGTCTGAATGCTTGTCCTGTGTATCGCCATATCGGCGGTCATTCCTACGGTAGTACCTATAGTGGCCCTATCGGAGCCGTACTGACGCCTGCCCTCAATCAAAATGTAGCCGAGTGGGACGACATTGCTAATGCGTCTAGCTTGTGTGGCGCTTGTTATGAAGCTTGTCCCGTAAAAATACCGCTCCATGATATGTTAGTGTACTTACGTCGTAGAAAAGCGGAAGCCGGTCATACCCCCTTGTCAGAACGAGCAGGATTCAAAGGCTATCAGTATGTCATGGGCAACCATAAACGGTTCAGCCGCGCATTAAAGGCTGGTAGGGTAGGGCAAAAGACGGTGCTCAAAGATGGTCGGAGCAAGTTGAACCTTGGGCCGCTCAAAGCGTGGACCGCCTATAGGCATGCCCCGTCTATACATCAACAGTCTTTCCGTGAGTCGTGGGCATCACTGGACTTAGATGTCCAAGAGGAGTTAAGAGAGATGGACCCAGATATCCAAGCGAGGATGGATAAAGTGAAAGCGGCACAAGAGCAAAAGCATGGGAAAGGAGAGACCTCCCATGAGTAAAGATCCTTTTTATCAAGATTTAGCGTCACGTTCACAACAGAAACAAGAAACGTTCATGCAGCATATTGCCCAGCGCTTAGGTCGGCCAAAAGTAACGGAAGCACCGGCACACCCGTACCAAGGCGCACCCGATTTCTGGCAAACGCATGAGTTAGATCTGGAGGAACGTTTAACCCTTTTGACAGACAATTGGCAACAGGTAGGCGGACACGCCCAACGGTGTCCAGACCTCTCAACAGCGCAATCCTATATCGTTCAAACGGCGCAGGAGATGAAAGCCAAACACATCATTCGTCACCAGCACCCAACTCTCAATGATCTTGGTTTAGAGGATGCTCTCCTTGACTGTGACTGGACGGTTTGGAACGGTCAAGAAGCGGAGAGAGGACATTTACTATCCAAGGCGGCGGGGGCAGATGTGGGGGTTGTGGTCGCCGATTACGCTGTCGCAACAACAGGCTCAGTGGTCCTCATGTCAGATCCATTTAAAGGGCGTTCCGTCAGTCTACTTCCGACGGCGTTAATGATACTGATCCCAGCGAGCGTGGTCAAAACTCGCTTAGGAGAAGTGATGACAGACATTAGCCAGTACCATCCGGAGACGATGCCAGCTGGGATTCATTTTATCTCAGGGCCTAGTCGTTCAGCGGATATAGAGAATGACCTGACGATTGGGGTTCACGGCCCCGGTGTCGTTCATGCACTGGTGGTAGAAGATATATCATTCGACGTATAGACTAAGGTGTGTTGTCCAGTACTGTTCAGTACGGGCGACGCACCTTTTGCTTATGAACCAATCCCTGCCTTTATGAAGGCCTTCTTTCCCTCATGATATCAAAAAAGGGAAGGGGTAGGAGCGGCCGTAAGCACGTCCCAACATCGTATTAAAACGGGTAATAACTTCTATTTGTTGGCATCATAGAGGACGGCGCTTGCGATCTTTTCCAACATTTGACGCAGAACCTGCAACTTTTAGGCTTATTTTACGTTTTATAAGAAGAGCCGTTACATAAGAAGAGCGTATCAACTGATATGGTAAAATGATGACTTTTGTCGCCTGTTATTTGCACACTTTGCCCGTTATAATAGGAGGGACCAGGAAAACGGTTATCATGGCAGTTAGCGTTTCTATAGGAGGAGAAAAACATGAACCATAAATATGTCTTTATCATCGTTGGCATCCTATTTTTCATAGCGGGATGTTCAGGGGAAGTAGTTGAGTTAGAAACACCTTATCAGTTAGGGACCGACCCTATTAATGCTTCACAATTTGGGTTTGTGGCCCAGGACGACGAGTGGCTTTACTACATTAATGGAGATGAACAGAGTCAGATTTCTAGAACAGATGGCCAAACAGTGCAAACGTACAATAACACTTACGGGCGAGGTATTAATGTCACCGACGATTACCTGTATTTCACCTCTCATAGCTCTAGTCCGAGTGGTCAAACAGGCTTGTATAGAATTCCAAAAGAAGATCCTAATGGCGAAATAGACACCATTCACGAGACACATACCAATGATGCTGTGATCGTTAACGATTATATTTTTTATACGTTATACTCATCGGAGGATCAAGCGCAAAACGGACTTTTCCGATCTGATCTTGATGGTCAAAATCAGCAGCAGCTTGTAGAAGGTCCTGTGAACGCCATGCAGTTTTTTAACGGGCAGTTATATTATGCCATACCTAGTGGCGGGCAGTTATTGAGGACCTCACCTGACGGGCATGATGTTACCCCTATTAAGACGGAGGAAGGCTTGGACATTTCCACGACCCAATTCATCGTGACAGAGCGTTGGATATACTTTGAGAATGAAGATTCGAATTTTGACAGCTTTTATGCCATGGACCATGATTGTGACCAGTGTAACATCTATAGAATGAGTATAGACGGCTCAACAGTGGAGCCGCTGGCGAGTGGCAGCCTACATACGTTTGATCAAAGAGAGGCATTCCTCTATTATTCTTCGTCGGGTGAACGTCAGCACTTAATGAGTCGACATGTAGATAGTGATGAGGTCACGGAGATTTATAACGGAGAAGAGGAATGGCACTGGGTGAATGCCATTGGGGATCAGTTATTTTTCATACATTGGAACCCGGAAAAGACTACAAGATTATACGAACTAGATAGGGACAGTGGTGAGATTGAGAGCTTTGAACCATAAGACCTAATAAGACTTAACAGAGGTAGGCCCTGTGACACGTGAGTCAGCTCAACAATTGACAAGACCGGTCGTGTAACAAGGCCTATCGTGTCCTATTATGAACCTGGTGTGAGTAGACCGAAGTTTAATCGCTCGCTATGACCGGCATATCATGAAACTTATGATCTAAACGGGTGTTTATGGAAGGAGGAAAATAGAATGGATGTTGCCATCGTCGCCTTTGATGACTTCACCGATATTGATGTTTTTTTACCGTGGGATTTATTGAACCGCGTCAATCAGTCTGAATGGGAGGTACACATATACGGAACAAAAGACTTTCATCGTTCGGTCACGGGCCTTACCATCCCCGTCCATCGGAAGATTGAGCAGTTAACCTATGCTGATGCGGTATTGTTTGCTAGTGGGCCTGGCACGAGGGCACTGTACAAGGATGAAGCCTATCTTAGAAGAATAAAATTAGAACCTAGCACCCAACTGATAGGGTCCATGTGTTCAGGAGCCCTGATCTTAGGTGCCCTCGGCCTGCTGGATGGAAAAACAGCGACAACGTATCCATCGGCAAAGAAGGCGTTACAAAAGTTTGGTGTGCAAGTCGTCGAACACCCTATTGTTGTTGAGGATCGTATTGCAACGGCCGCAGGGTGCCTAGCGGCTCAGGACCTCGTGGGTTGGATGATCCAGACGCTTCTGAACGATAAGGTGAAAGACGCCGTGTTACGATCAATCCAGCCTGTGGGGCAGGGCCTCAAATTTTAGATCATGGTCAGATCAGGTCATGGTCGTGGTCGTGGTTATCTTAACTGGAAAGGTACTCTGTTACTATGTTCACTGTACGATACATAAAATAACTTCTCTTATATCACGCTTACTCACTGGTTTTTCAGAACTTCCTCAGTAACCACAAAGAAGGTTCCTATAATAAAGATAAAAATAGCGCCTGTCATCATGCCGATCGATATAGGGACTAACGTGCTATGAGTCCCAAAGAGACCGAATAAAAAGGTGAAAATCCCACATATCAGCACAATCAGACTCACGTATTTCACAGCCTTAAGTATACGATGGTTCGTGTTTCCCATGACGCTCACACTCCCTTCACTGCTATTATCTATTCTATTCACAAAATTGTCAAAATGTTTTTGGCTTTTAGTCATTTTTGTCCTTATATATCTATTGCTATTAAAAACAACCTATGACCCTATGAGAGTCCTCTACCGACTAGAACGGTGAAAAAATTGAGTAAAGGAAGCCCGGATATAGATTAAGAATTGGAGGGAAAGTGTAAGGGCGTTTGTACCGAGGCATTTATACTAAGAATTCATCAATGGACCGGATCCTGAGCGATGCATTTACCACAACGGAAGCGGCTGGCATTGCCTGTGTGGTAGCGTTTATCGATGGCATGCGTATTACATCAATGCAAATTTATCTATTGCCAGTGAAATTGATCGGAGGTGTACTTGTAAATGAAGAGAAAAACAGTATTCATAGCGATTCTAAGTATATTCTTGGTAATACTATTCTTACCGCTCTTGGAGTCGAAAAGCACATATACCAGCACAGTAACATCAGGGGTCGTAATAGATAAAAGTTACAACAAGGATGGATATTTAACAGTATTTAGAATGCTTTCTGAAACTAAGGATAGTGATTATACAGATGTCACACTAAAGGTAAAAGAAGAAATGGTGTGGAACTTAATTGAGGTAGGAGAAAGCTATTTTGTAAATTTCGAAAAGAAAAATGAGGATATCCCGTACCTGATTCAAATCGAAAAAAACCCTGATTTTAAAGATAAATATCGGGATCGCCTAACAGATAATTAAATAGGTTGGAGTTTGCTCTATTAAACTCTCCTATTTGTTGTGTCCAAATTCTAACATCTATGCAAATTTATCTATAGCCAGTGAAATTGAAAATTTTAAAAAATAGGTATAAACGACCAGGCTAAAATTAGTCAAAAGCATCAGACAGACAGATTTATATTAAGCCGAAATGTATGTATAAAAACATATGTGTAATTTTGAGGATTAGAAAATGTGTACAAGTCCATTTTACTCTAGAGGATTTTTCAAAGTCGGTACAAAATTTTGAAGTATTCACGATGTCAGATTGCAGTCCACGACAGATATTCCAGGTGACGCGTAAAATTGATAACCCTGATGAACCTCTTGTAAGCTTTAACATATCCATAGATGAGTTTATTCAAGAGGTGAATAACTCCAGAAATAAATTAAGATAAAACCACATGTTTAGAATGGAGGGAAACGGATGTTTTTTGTAACCGTTGACGAGAAAGTAAAGGATGCAGGACCAAGAGACCTCATAATGGAGATTCCTGAACTAGGTACCAAAATCATAGGTACAACAGCCGATTTAGTATTACCTTATGAAGATTTTGATTATCAAGACGAAAATGAAGACTACTTACCCGAAAGAAAATTTTCCGTGGCCATCGTACTTAACTTCTGGAAACACACTGTTAGAAAAATGAAAGACAACGAAACTCGTTACTTACCATTATTATTTGAGGAAGAGGGAATGGGGTGCTTTAAGGTCATTAAAGAAAAAAATGAACTAAGGTTGGCGTTTGGTTTCACCTCTAATTTTGCAGGTGATGGATTAAATATTGATCGTGATTCTCTTGAGCACTTTTCAAAATCAGTTCATAGTTTTGAAGTATTCACAATGTCGGTTTTCAGCAGTCCACGACGGATATTCCAGGTGACGCGTAAAATTGATAACCCTGATGAACCTCTTGTAAGCTTTAACATATCCATAGATGAGTTTATTCAAGATGTGAATAACTCCAGAAATAAATTAAGATAAAACCACATGTTTAGAATGGAGGGAAACGGATGTTTTTTGTAACCGTCGACGAGAAAGTAAAGCGCCCAGGGCCAGATGACCTCATAATGGAGATTCCTAAACTGGGTACCAAAATCATAGGATACACAGCAGATTTAGTTGAACGATATAAAGATTTTGATTATCAAGACGAAGATGAAGACTACTTACCCGAAAGAAAATATTCCGTGGCCATCGTACTTAACTTCTGGAAACACACCGTAAGAAAAATTAAAGACAACGAAACTCGTTACTTACCATTATTATTTGAGGAAGAGGGAATGGGGGGCTTTAAGGTCATTAAAGAAAAAAATGAACTAAGGTTGGTGTTTGGTTTCACCGATGATTTTGCGGGTGATGGGTTAAATATTGATCGTGATTCTCTTGAGGATTTTTCAAAGTCGGTACAAAATTTTGAAGTATTCACGATGTCGGCTTGCAGTCCACGGATATTCCAGGTGACGCGTAAAATTGTTAATCCTGATGAACCAGTTGTAAGCTTTAACATAACCATAGATGAGTTTATTCAAGATGTGAATAACTCCAGAAAAAAATTAAGATAAAACCAGACGTTTAGAATGGAGGGAACTCGAAAAATATAAAAAAGACTAGGAGGATCTTGATTAATGAAATTATCATATGAATTAAACGGAACGGGATGGGCAGATGTTAAGATTGAGCTTAATGATAAAAGTTTCGATATGAGACCAAGCTATTTAGGCGAACCTTTATATGACTTAGTTGAAGCTGTATTTGCACTCTCAAGCTATTTCAACCCTTCCCATCGTAATGTTAAGACCTTAAAATTTTCTTGGGATGAAGAGCCTTCACTTTGCCTTTGGAAATTAAAAAAGATAAATGACGACACTGTATACATAGAAATTAAGTACGATGTCGACGGCATAGGTGATGATACTGAGACAGTCATTCAAGGAGAATGCTCGATAAGAGAGTTTAGTGAACAGCTAATCCGTTCTATGGATGCTATGATAAAGGAACATGGCATCCTTGGTTACCTAGAGACTTGGGCGGGAAGGGACTTTCCTTTCACCTCTTATCTAATAATGAAGGAATACCTTTTAGAGGAAACGGTTGAAAGGCGAGAGTTATCAAAAGGAAAGAAGCCAAAAATGGCCTATAGTTCCTTAAAAGAAGAATTTGACTTCGTTTTTCGTCATTTGAAAGCCAGATAATGGTAATATTTGGTGAATCATACATTCCAAAACCAAAGCTTCCTCAACCAAGCTACCCGAGCGATGCATTTACCACAACGGAAGAGGCTGGCATTGCCTGTGTGGTAGCGTTTATCGATGGAATGCGTTTCACATCAATGCATATTTATCTATAGCCAGTAAAATTGAAAATTTTAAAAAAATAGGTATAAACCACCAGGCTAAAATTAGTCAAAAGCATTAGACAGATTTATATTAAGCCGAAATGTATGTATAAAAACATATGTGTAATTTTGAGGATTTGAAAATGTGTACAAGTCCATTCTACAACATTAAGTCTTATTAACTATTACTGATATGTTAATACACAAATAAACAGATTGATTCATAATCCCTTTCAGAGGTTGAATAATGTTTTATATTTACCTAGACGAAAACAAACGAGAACCTTTCTTAGACTTAATTATGGATATACCCACTCTGAAAATGAGAGTTGTTACAGATACTTTCTATTTGGTCGAGTCATTTATGAGATATAGGGACTTTTCAAATTTTCATTTGGATGAACGAAAAAAAGGAATTTCACTTTTACTTGATTTTTGGGAGTGCACTGTAAATGATATAAATGAAAATGAAACAAGACACCTTCCCTTTGCATTTGAGGATGATGGAATTGGCTGCTTTAAGATGACGAGAGTAAACGAACAATTATCATTAGAGTACGGTATTTCAGATTCTCCTTATAATGGGTTGTTTTTATCAGTGATTGACTCTGAAAAGTTAATGTATTTCTCGACAAATAAGATTTATTATGTACCTGCAACATTTGAAGAGCCATACGGAGCAATAGTAGAAAAAAAGTCAGAATCTAATAAGAACCCTATTTTAAAATTTAATATTACTGTCCAAGAAATGCTACAAAATATATATAAATCTAATAGTGAATTTAAATAGTATTTTAGTTATGTGGCTTGCAGTCCACGACAGATATTCCAGGTGACGCGTAAAAGCGATAATCCTGATGAACCTGTTGTAAGCTTTAACATATCCATAGATGAGTTTATTCAAGATGTGAATAACTCTAGAAATAAATTAAGATAAAACCAGACGTTTAGAATGGAGGGAAACGGATGTTTTTTGTAACCGTTGACGAGAAAGTAAAGGATGCAGGACCAGATGACCTCATAATGGAGATTCCTAAACTAGGTACTAAAATTGTTTGTCCTACATATTTTTTAGTATTACCATATGAAGATTTTGATTATCAAGACGAAGATGAAGACTACTTGCCCGAAAGAAAATATTCCGTGGCCATCGTACTTAATTTCTGGAAACACACCGTAAGAAAAATGAAAGACAACGAAACTCGTTACTTACCATTATTATTTCATGAAGTGGGAATGGGCTGCTTTAAGGTCATCAAAGAAAAAAATGAACTAAGGATGGCGTTTGGTTTCACCGATGATTTTGCAGGTGATGGGTTAAATATTGATCGTGATTCTCTTGAGGATTTTTCAAAGTCGGTTCAAAGTATTGATGTACTTACGATGTCGGCTTGCAGTCCACGGATATTCCAGGTGACGCGTAAAAGCGATAACCCTGATGAACCTGTTGTAAGCTTTAACATATCCATAGATGAGTGTATTCAAGATGTGAATAATTCCAGAAATAAATTAAGATAAAACCACATGTTTAAAATGGAGGGAACTAAAAAACAACTCAAGGTGACTGGCGACCTAATTGTACACACTTGATGAACCTTATAATTCCCCGATCCTTCCCTAAAGGATATTTAGTGTTACTTTCCAAGGTCTTCACACGACCCGTCGTCTTTGAGGATTTCTTTTAATAACTTAAATTCTGTTGTTAGATCACTTTTGAAAGATTTGTCCTCTTCAGCTAAAGGAAAGGCTGACATATGCTTCTGAGAGTATTTTAATTTAAGATATGATTCTATGGGAAAACCATAACCATACCACATTTCACTAAATCCCAAAATGCCATATTCCTCTAAAATTTGCTCAGCAGATGCTAAAATATCTTCTAGAAATGCTTGATATGAGCACTCTGTTTTTAACTTGATCTTATGATCGTGATTTATTGTAACTAGTAGTCTGTCACCTTCTATTAAACGAAAGCCCCATTCTGTTTCTTCAGGCTCACCATCCCATCGGAAAGTGGCTGAATTATTCTCAGGTGAGTATTTCCCGTCAGGATATAACGGGTTAACTCTTAGTAATGCAAACAGAATATCCCCTAAAGCATTCGTTACATCTCCAGCATAGAACGTATATCTATCCTCTCCGATTTTTATCATGCATTCTGCACTTCCAACCCCTAATAATCTATACACTACTTTCACCAAAAATCACGCTCCAAGAATAGTAATTGTTATTTATTTCGTCTTAATTGATAGGTTTCTGGTCGGACTTCTATAATATAATGAAAGAATGGAGTAAGTCCCATACAAAGGAACAGATCTTTAAAGGTTCATAAATGGCTTTGACGTTCAATAATTCCTGTTTCTTCCCGTCCAGAAAGGATCATCGAATTCATAAACAACGTCTTCATAGAAATGAAAAGTTTAAAGGGATGTATAAACATAAGCAAAATAGTTGATGATTAACGTAGGTCTATCGTATCATGCCCTAGGGAAGTCACTCGCAGCTTCTCAAGCATATATACTGACGACAACTAGAGGAGGAAGATAGCATGTCTGACTCAAAACGCATACTTATGGTGGTTACTAACCATACAACAATCTCAGATGACCACAAAACAGGACTGTGGCTAGAAGAATTTGCAGTTCCTTACAACGTATTTAAGGATAAAGGATACGACATTAAGGTAACCAGCATTGATGGGGGCAAAGTAGCATTAGACCCTAACAGCATCCCTGAAGAAAAAAATGAAGCGTGGGCAGAAGCAGAGGCGGAGTTAGAAAAGACGGTAAAACTCAGCAAAGATGATGCCACAGGCTTTGACGGCGTTTTCCTACCTGGAGGTCACGGTACCATGTTTGACTTCCCAGATAGCGAAGTGTTGCAACATGTCTTACAAACTTTTGCTGAGAAGGACAAAGTGATCGGCTCTGTCTGTCACGGACCGAGTGGTCTCGTAAATGTCACGTATAAAGATGGAACGCCGCTCGTTAAAGGGAAAAAAGTGAGTGCATTCACTGATGAAGAAGAGCGTGACATGGAACTTGATGCCGCAATGCCATTCTTACTTGAAACGACTTTACGCGAAAAAGGCGCAGTGTTTGTTTCAGGTGAGAAATGGACGGATTTCTCCGTGCGTGACGGTAACTTAGTCACTGGGCAAAATCCAATGTCTAGCCAAAGTACCACTGAGAAAATGGTGGAAGCCATCGAAAACGCTTAATGTAAGTATCTAGCAAGATGAACCATACAGACCACCGGCACCCTTCATTTTTGAAGGGTGCTTTTTTCTTTTTTAGGGATAAAATCATATATACACTCATTTATTGATCATGATATCATGAGGCTGGACACGGGATTTTAGGAGGAGAAACTTCATGAAACGCAGACTGACGATTGTCTTATTATTGAGTGCCGTTATCATCTTATTAGGTGGTTGTGGCGTTGAAGAGCTGCTGTCCCAAACTGAAGATGAATCAGAACACGAGTCAGAATTAGGATCAGGGTCAGAATCGGAGCCTGAATCAGAGTCAGAGTCGGGGTCAGAGTCAGGGACAGAGAAAGAAATTGAATCAGCAACTGGAACAGAAGCCGAACAAACACCATCCACACCGGAGGATGACCAATCGGAATCTACCTCAACACCTTCTGATGACGGAAGTCCTCATGAGGATGAGAACGACGCACCGAACGAAGCCGACCCGTCTTCAAGAGATCAGCGGGGTTCAGAAGATAATCAGGTGGAGGTTGTAACGGATTCAGATAGTGTCGCTGTGCTCGTCAATAAGGCGTACGCATTACCGCAAGATTATACCCCTACAGATTTGGTTTATCCTGATGTCCCGTTCATATTTGAGGAAAAAATCGAGAAGCGAAAAATGCGTGAAGAAGCGGCGAGAGCTTTAGAAAGGTTATTTTCCGCAGCAGAGCAAGATCAAATCTACCTTTTAGGTGTGTCTGCTTATCGGTCTTATGAAACACAGGAAGCGCTATTTAATGCTTATGTTGAAGAAGATGGATATGAAGTGGCACGCCAATACAGTGCCTTACCGGGGCAAAGTGAACACCAAACAGGGCTGGCCATTGATGTGACAGGTCAGGATCAAACGTGTGTGGTCGAAGATTGTTTCGCAAATACCATTGAAGCCCAATGGTTAGCAGAGCATGCAGCGGAATATGGCTTTATTATACGTTATTTAGAAGGCAAAGAGTCCATCACAGGCTACAAATATGAACCATGGCATCTCCGGTATGTAGGAGAAGACATGGCAAAGAAAATGGTCTCTCTCGGCGTAACAATGGAAGAATATATGGATGCGGTTCCGGTGTCTCAATAGACCTTCGGTGTCTCAATAGACTTTAAATCTACACAAATGTCATGAAGGTGTGATAAAAGCCAAAAACTTTTATCACACCTTTTTAGTGTTGATGTTTCATGCACACGATCGATGACTAATGGTTTAAACGTCTAGTCACTTGACCAAAGAAACTGTAGATCACCGGTATGAAGATGAGTGTTAAGAATGTGGCGCTGACTAAGCCACCGATGACAGTAATGGCCATGGGTTGTTGGATTTCGGCGCCTTCTCCCATGCCCATTGCTAACGGGATGAGCCCTAAAATCGTCGTTAATGACGTCATCAGGATGGGACGTGCACGATCCTTTACGCCTTCAACAATAGCCGTATCACTCGGCAAACCTGCCTGTTTCTTTTTATTAATATAATCGACTAACACGATGGCGTTATTGACCACAATACCTGCTAACACAATGAGGCCAATAAAAGCCATCACACTGAGTGGGGTGAACGTTACCGTTAATCCGATCGTCACACCGATGATGACGAGCGGAACACTAAACATGATCACAAACGGGTATCTAAAGGATTCAAACTGTGCCGCAAGGACCAAGTAAACAAAGATTAAGGCCAACCCTAAGGCTAGGGCTAGGTCTTGCATGGCTTCTTCCATTAAGTCCTGATCTCCTGTATAGACGACAGAGGTTTCACTTGGCATGTCGATATCTGCGATGGTATTTTGAACGAGCTGTGACATATCGCCTAGATGATACTGACTGTCGTATTGAAGATTAAATTGGACAGCTGCCTCTTGATTGATACGATTGATCGTGACAGGCCCTTCACCCTCAACGACATCAACTACGTCACTCAGGGTGATATAGGTACCTGATGGTGTTCTGAGTAACAGGTCCTCAACAGCTTCGATCGTGGAAACGTATGCTGCATCGTAACGGACGTGGACGTCGTACACATCACCTTGATCCTCTACGATTTGAGTGGCAAAAGCTCCATTCATTTTTTCGTTTAGCATCTGGGCAATCTGAGCTGGTACAAAACCAAAATCGCGTGCCGCGTCTTCATCTACATGGAACTGTACTTCTGTTGCCGTGTCCGTCAAATCGTTTGATACCTCAACGATAGGCTCCAAATCTTCTAAGGTTGCCATGATCTCAGCAGCTACTTTTTCTAGTCTAGCTGAATTGGAATCTAAAACGTTAAAGGTAAGGGTGTGAGCCTCCCCTCCCATCATCGCTTGCTGTTGTATTGATATCTCGGCTTCGGGTGCGGCACCAGCTACATCACTTCGAATGTCATCGGCAAATGCTGCCGTTGACATGTTTCTTTCCGTTAAAGGGGCCATGGTGATATAGATAGAAGCCTCGTGTGTACTGCTACCTCCTAATACCGAGCCTTCGGTCCCACTGGAACCGACGGTACTAACATAGTGTAGGATGGCGTTTTGTCCGTCTAAAACATCCTCAATTCTTTCTACGGATGCAAGTGTCTCCTCTAATGGCGTGCCGTGCTCTAGTGTGACATCGATTTGAAAGAACCCTTCATCCGTTTCCGGTATAAATTCTGTTCCTACCTGTGATACACCTACTGCACCTGCAATAAGTAATAGCGCAGTGATACCCAACACACTCAGGCGGTGTTTCAAAGCCCATGTGATCGTGGCGCTCATCGCTCGGATTAGGGGACTTCGTTGTCTTCTTTCTTCCACATTGACTTTCGGTGCTTTTAATATTCGGCTAGCGATCATCGGTACAACGGTTAAAGCTACCGCTAATGAGGCGAGCAAACTAAAGGAAACGGTCAGGGCAAACGCCATAAAGATATCGCCGATGATACCTGAGATGAAGACAACAGGTAAAAAGACAGAAATGGTCGTTAAGGTTGATGCTGTAATCGCACCACCGACTTCCTTCGTCCCTTCCAAGGCTGCCTGCTTTGGATCTTTTTGCATAGAGAGATGACGGTGGATGTTCTCAATGACCACGATGGCATTGTCAACGAGCATCCCAATGCCTAAAGCCAGTCCGCCCAAAGTCATGATATTCAACGATAAGTTCGTAAAATAGAGTAAAACGAAGGTCACAATAACCGAGAACGGTATGGCTATCCCTACTATAAAGGGCGTTTTCATACTGCGTAGAAAACCAAATAGCACGAGGATGGCAAATAAGCCGCCGAGCATTAAGGCTGTGGAGACGCTTGAGATAGCCTCTTGGACGTATTCTCCCTGATCAAATAATACGGCCACGTCCAAGTCACTGTACTTCTCTTGACTAAGTAGCGCGTCTAGCCGTTCATTAAAAGCACGAGAGACCTGGGCGAGATTCGCATCCGATTGCTGTTGCACACTCATCATGATAGACGGTTCTTGATTCGTTCTCGTTATCGTGTCTGTTTGTTCAGGTAATCGCTCAACTGTAGCGATATCAGCTACGGTGATCTGATCACCCGTTTGTGGATCAATTGTAACAACCGTATGCTCGATGGACTCAACACTCGTCATTTCAAATAGCACGCGAGTGGTGTATTGCAGGTCTCCACTCTGAACCATGCCACCAGGAGATGTCACATTATGTGTCTGGAGCACAGAGACAACATCCGAGTGGTCTAATCCGTATGTTTCCAAGGCATGTTGATCTAACGAGACGACGATCTCATCAGTGGTTTGCCCCGTAATATCTATTGAAGCGATCCCTTCCATGTTGAGTAGTTCTGACTCAAGATCGTTCACTATTTCATGAAAATTTTCCTCCTCAGAAGCTAACGTTAACTGAATGACAGGCAATTGGGAGGGATCAAACTTTAAAAAGCTTGGTGACCCCGCTTCCGAAGGGAGGGGAACCTGATTCATGCGATTAATGATATCATTTTCCACATCTTCAATGGCAGTGTCCCATGAAAATTCTAAAATGGTCATAGAAGCGCCTTCCATTGAGACGGTACTGATGTTGTTTAAACCTGGAACCGTCGCTAAGCTTCCCTCTAACGGGCGAGATACTTTATCTAGAACCTCTTGTGGGCCTGCTTGAGGATAGCTTGTCACCACTGCCCCGACGGGGGGTTCAATATCCGGCATGAGCTTTAAAGGGATATTCGTCAGAGAGATAGTCCCTAATAGAAGAAATAAGATCATGGTCACCATCGTAAAAACAGGTCTTTTGATGGCATGCTTCGTTATGTTCACTCGACTGGACCTCCTTAAAGACAGCTAGACATATCGACGCAGTTGGATGAATCTAGCTGAATTCATTTCTATGTACATGACAAAAAGTACCATAGGAATATGAACTCAATATGAACTGGTGAAAGGTTTTTTTCCGTATGTCATGTTCAGTTCACATTTTTCTAGTAAAATAATGATCTAGTGAATAAAAAGCTAGTGAATCTTCATATCTTCTGTACCTTTTAAAGGAGGGGGAGCCTTTATGCACGCTCATATCCTAGTTGTCGATGATGACATACATATACGTAAATTAATCAGATTATATCTTGAAAATAGCCAGTTTACCGTGATTGAAGCCGCAGATGGACGCGAAGCAATGGAGATGCTCTGGGAGCAGCATGTCGATCTCGCTATCGTGGATGTGATGATGCCCCATATAGATGGTATTACTTTAACGGAAGATATCCGTTCGTATCTAGATATACCGATTCTCATGGTGACCGCAAAAGGGGAGTCACAGGATAAAGTCAAAGGATTCAAAGCAGGAACGGATGATTATCTCGTCAAGCCGTTTGACCCTGTCGAACTGATTCTCAGAGTGAAAGCCCTGCTTAAACGTTACAATGTGGTATCTGAAAAGGTTGTCAAGGTCGGTCCTGTCGCCGTTGATTTGGATCGACTGATGGTTCACTCTTCCCATGAATCTGTGAGTCTGAAGAAAAAGGAATGCGAACTATTATTCGTACTTGCCAATTCACCAGGGAAAATCTACACCCGGGCACAATTAATAGAAAAAATCTGGGGCTATAATTATGAAGGAGACGAAAGAACGGTCGATGTCCATATCAAGCGGCTGAGAGAGCAACTGAGCGTTTTTTCGCCGTTAACGATTACAACCGTAAGGGGCTTAGGGTATCGTTTGGAGGATATTTAAATGATCAAAAGAAGCTTGTACCTACGCATCGTCGCCACTTTTATCGGTGTTGTGATTATCAGTCTGATCATCTCCTACATCATGACATCGTTATCCTTTAAACAGGAGGCCATGTTCGAAGAGGAAGTCATTAAAGCGGCCAATGGTGTGGCCGATTTCGTTCGTCTAACGGAGCCAGAACGATTACCAGCACTGTTCGAGACGTTGGAAACGTTTAACTTTGAAATCCTACTCTTAGATGAGGAGGGGACGCCTTACACACAGACAACGGCCTCATTTCAGGTTCATAAAGATACGAGAGAAGAAGTGATCCAGGCGAGCGACCCTGCACCTCAAATCATTCACCATTTTGAAGATGAAGCGACGAGGTTGGTCGGTCTACCCATCAATGTAGCAGGTGAAGATTTAGGGTTATTCATGCTTATCAGCTATGAGGACGAGGTCAGGACATTCAAACGCGTGACCGTATTTGCCCTGTTTTTAGTGCTATTTATAGGGAGTGTTTTGATAGTCCTCGCTTCACGCCACTTGGTCAACCCCATAAAGAAAGTCACGCGTGCGGCTAAGAAAATGGCCACCGGGGATTTCAATGTGCGCTTAAAAAGTAAGAACAATGATGAAATTGGAGATTTAATGACAAGCTTCAATCATATGGCGACTGAGCTAGGAAAAATTGATAAAATGAGGGATGACTTTGTCAGCAATGTATCGCATGAAATACAGTCGCCTCTGACCTCGATAAAGGGATTTACAAAAGCGTTAAAGGATGATCTGATCCCCAAAGACCATCAAAAAGAATACTTAGACATACTGTATCAAGAATCAGATCGCCTCTCTAGATTAGGAGAGAACATATTACGTTTAGCCTCACTAGACTCAGAACATCATCCTTATCATCCAGTAAAGTATAGACTTGATGAACAAATACGGAGAACAGTACTAGCGACCGAACCCCAGTGGAAAGCCAAAAATCTACAGATCCAACTGGATTTAGCTTCGACGGACATTGTGGCTGACCGGGATTTGATGGACCAGGTGTGGTTCAATTTAATAGCCAATGCGATAAAGTATGCTGACGACGGAGGACACATCCATGTCGTATTAAAAAATAGAAATGAAACGATCGTTGCTAGTGTGGAGGATGACGGAAAAGGCATCCCACAAGAGGCGCTTCCACATCTTTTTGAACGTTTCTATAAAGTGGATAAAGCACGAAGCAGTGGTATCAAAGGGAACGGTCTTGGACTGTCGATTGTGCAAAAAATTGTGTCGTTACATGCTGGTCGTATTGTTGTAGATAGTGAAGAGGGAAGAGGCACGACGTTTACGGTCTGCATGCCGAATAAGGAAGAACGGAATACAGCAGACGGAAAGACGGACGGAAAAGCCGACCGTTAAATCCACTTCTACATGCGGTCATCTGTCGAAAAACTTGTATAACTTCACACGGCTCAAAGATTATGTTTTACTATTAATGGTAAATAAAATAAAATGTTCTTAAAGTCTATGGTAGAATCGTGACATCATTGTGTTATTGGGAGAAGGAGATGACCGTTTTGAAAGCTGTTCTGATAGGGTTCATCATTGTTTTAATCATGATTGTCGTCACTTATCAACAAGAATGGGTGACTCTGTTTAAAAATGGAGATTGGGATACTTTGCGACTGATGATGGGGGACGAGTGGAGGAGTGTGTTAATGATCACTATGGGTTTCATGCTGTTGCAAAATGTGATCTCTCTTATACCGTTTTTGTTATTGACGATGTTTAATATTTGGTTTTTCGGATTTCTATACGGCTATATGTGGAGTCTTGCTGGCAATATCCTAGGCTCCGTACTGGTTTTTTATTTGGCTAGATACGGACTGCATAAATGGGCTCAAAAATACAACCATTTATCAATTAAACAAAAGATAGAGAAACGAGGGTTTATGTCTGTCTTTGTATCTCGTATTATTCCTTTTATTCCCTCCAGTGTGATTAATATTGTAAGTGGTATGAGTAACATCAAGGCAAAACATTATTTACTTGCGACACTGTTCGGTCACATGATATTTGTATTTATTCTCTCTTTATTTTCAATTGGCGTTATTTCTATAGAACATCAATATGCAATCTATCTTCTACTGACTGCCTTAATTGTCGGTATAATTGCCATGAGTTTAAAAAAACGGCGGATGGCCAATGAGTCTCTTTAGCATCCGCACTTATCTCATTCCTAAGATTATAAAATTTTTAGATTATAAATTGATCATTTAGTATCATAGAACCATTTTGCATAACAATTTCCATAATTAAACATATTTTACTTATTTTTATGGTAATATTTATATGGATATCCATATCCACCACGTTAAGATCGTTATATAAACAGAGGAGGTGAACAGATCGTTTTTTCTTCACAACCATGACATCGCTCACACAAATAACAATTTTGAGGAGAAAGGATAAGATTAATGAGAAAATTCGTCAGCTTACTGCTTATCTTTAGTTTGTTTCTCACGTTATTTGTCTATTTACCTTCGCTTACATCTCGAGCGGCCACCCTTGATACGCAGCTTGACCACCAGGATGAAACGGTTCAACAGGGTGACCAGATGAACACCAAGCCATCAATAAATGCAGACGCACCGATTGGATTTGCTAGCATGAACGGAGGAACCACAGGTGGTGAAGGGGGGAGAGAGGAATACGTTAGCACGGGAGCTGAATTGCAACAAATCATCAATGAACGAAGCCGTAGTGCCCATCCTCACGAGCCATTAACGATCTATGTTCAAGGGACGATCACACAATCCAACTCTTCTAAATCTAGCATTGAATTGAAGCACCCAAGTGGAAAAGCAAATGAGATTCGTAATGTGTCTATAATTGGTGTTGGAACGCAAGGTGAGTTTGATGGGATAGGTTTACGACTGATTAATGCCCACAATATTATCGTTCGTAATCTGTCCATTCATCATGTCAGTGCTGGAGAAGGAACAGCGATTGAAGTCACGGAGAACAGTTCAAACGTATGGATAGATCATAACGATCTATACAGTCAGCTTGATGGGAATGATGACCGAGACTACTATGATGGACTTGTGGATATCAAGCGAGGGACAGAATATGTCACCGTTTCATGGAACAAGATTCATGACCATTGGAAAACGGCCCTAATCGGTCATACCGACGACGAATCATTAGCAGCGGATAAGGTGACGTACCACCATAATCACTGGTATAATATCAACTCACGCGGGCCACTCATCAGATTTGCTGATGTGCATATCTTTAATAACTACTATGAGGATGTTCATGATACAGCGATCAACAGTCGAATGGGGGCCAGGGTTTATGTTGAAAATAATTACTTTGAAAACGTTGGGGATGGTGGCACCGATGGGACCACTGGACACGTGAAAGGCCCAGTAGGTTGGTATTACGGAAGTTCTGAGACCGGATACTGGCATCTCAGTGGTAATATTTACGTCAACACCCCATCCGACCATCTACAGTCTACAACGAATTACGTCCCGCCTTATTCTTACACGCCGAATACTGCGGAGGAAGCTAAATCACTGGTGCAGCAATATGCTGGTGTAGGTGTGATTAATTAGATAGTCATGATGCAAACGAACTGAATATGGTTATACAAAAATTGAATGATTGCAATATAAAAAGGAGGTCAACAGATTTAGTTGTGGCCTCCTTTTTTGTATCTTCTCTTATTTCTCAGAACCTCTACTCACACGCATTTACGTCAAACGTTTAGCTCATCACTCACTTATCTTCTTTCACTCGTTAACCTCTACGTCTATATGTTTAAAGTTTATAACATCAAATAGACCCTTGTCCGTTATTTTGAGATCAGGTATGACAGGTAAGGCTAAGAAAGAAAGGGTGAGAAAAGGGTTAAACTCCATGGATGCGCCTATATATCTGAGTCCTGCTTTAAGCTCCTTTAACGTGTAGTGCACTTGTTCAACGCTGTCACCAGAGATTAAACCCGCGATAGGAAGGGCTAGGGAAGCCACTACTTTTTCATTTTCGACAATGACTAATCCGCCTCCCATGTCTTTTATCGCCTTTACAGCGTATAACATGTCTTGATCGTTCGTCCCTGCCGTAATGATATTATGTGAATCATGCGCGATGGTTGTTGCGATAGCGCCTTTTTTGATACCTAGTCCTTTGACTATCCCCAAGCCTACGTTACCCGTTTGATGATGTCTTTCAATAACGGCCAGTTTAAGTTGGTCTCGCTCCACAGAAGATTGAAATAACCCTTGGTCTACTTGAACGTCCTCTACAAGGTGTTCCGTGACTAAACGATTAGGGACGATACCAATGATGTGAGCTGAGTGGCTAGACGCCATGTGAATGTTTAGTTGTTCTGTGGTCATGTCAGCTACACGTATACGATGCTTTAAAGTAGGAGGGGGCTGGACATTATTTTCTTGCTGTGCGATATATTTCCCCTTTTCGGCGACCCGTTTACCTGCGGAAAAAACCTGTTCTATTTCAACTTGTCTGAGATCACTGAGTATCAAAAGATCTGCATCATAGCCAGGTGCAATCGCGCCTTTCTGATCCAATCCGTAACATTCCGCCGCACTTAGGGATGCCATTTGTATAGCGTTAATAGGGTCTACGCCGTGCTGTATAGCTAGCTTAACATTATGGTTAATACTGCCCTCCGCAACAAGATCATCGATATGTTTGTCATCCGTCCCAAACAGACAGCGCCGAGCATTCTTGTCTGTGATCACATCAATAAGTTGGGGGAGATCCTTGGCAACAGAACCTTGTCTGATGATGAGATACATCCCCCTTTGCAACCGATCCTTGGCTTCTTGTACTGATATGGACTCATGATCTGTTCTAATCCCTGCTGTCATGTATACATTAATAGCATCTGGGCCTAAACCAGCCGCATGGCCATCTACTTTGACATTTTTTATGTACGCATCATACAGCTTTTGGACCATAGTCTCCTCGTTGTGATTGACAGATGGATAGTCCATGACTTCTCCTAGACCCAATACTCGTGGATGCTGATAAAACGGGGCAATGTCCTCTGCTTTTAGTACGGCCCCTGCATTTTGAAAACGAGTAGCAGGTACACAAGAAGGCACCATCATGTACACATTAAGGGCGAGGTTTTCCGAACTGTCTAACATATATTGAATACCTTCTGCTCCCGCTACATTCGCAATTTCATGAGGATCAGCAATGATGGTTGTCACCCCATGAGGCAGCACAACTTTAGCAAACGTTTGTGGTGTGACCATGGAAGATTCGATGTGAACGTGGCTATCTATAAATGAAGGCGCAATATATTTCCCCTGTGCATTAATGATGTGTTCCCCGTCATACTGTCCTATGCCAACGATACTCCCATCTTGGATGGCGACGTCGGCTTCTATCAACTCCTGATTAAATACATCGACAATTTGTCCATTTTTAATCACGGTTTCGGCTTTTCTTCGTTTAGCTGCCACATCAATTTTACGTTTCATTGTTTCTTGCGATTGTTTGTGTTTGTTCTGCTCATATGGGTTATCATACATATAAATACTCCTTCTTTAGTTTAGCATGAGTCAATGCTCATCATTGGTTTTATATTTTAATTTCAAAATCATAACTCAGATAAAAGTGAACGTCAAACAGTGGCACTCTCTTTTTATCATTATGACACGTTTTATCTGCAGCTCACCTTGACATCGTCCTGACATCAAAGCATGATATAGTTGAAAAATATAGACTGTGACAGCGATAAATCTTCATTGATTGGGGATGGAGCTATGAAACCGATATTGATTGTCGAAGATGATATGGCCATTAGTCAAGTCTTAAAGGCTTATCTCAAGAAGGCCAAATTCAAACCGATACAAGTATTTGATGGACAAGAAGCCCTAGACAGGTTTAAGGAAGTCAAACCGGTGCTCGTGCTCCTAGATGTCATGCTTCCCAAAAAAGACGGATGGCATGTATTAAAGGAATTGAGAGAAATCAGTACCTGTCCCGTTATCATGCTCACCGCTTTAGGTGATGTGAATGATAGATTAGAGGGGTTAAACAGTGGGGCGGATGATTATATTTCCAAACCTTTTGATGGCGATGAGGTCGTGGCTCGCGTTAAAGCAGTCTTACGACGTTCAGAAAAAGATGAGCATCCCGTCAAAAGCTACGGACAACTAGAAATTGATCATCAGGCCCACCGTGTGAAGTTACATGACGAGGACATTGTCTTAAGACCACGGGATTTGTCCCTGTTCCTTTTTTTAGCCGAGCATCCGAATCAGACGTTCAGCAGAGAACAGCTCATTGAACACGTTTGGGGCTGGGAGTACGAGGGCAGTGATAGAGCCGTTGATTTATCTATTAAGCGTATAAGAAAAGCCTTACAGGATTGGTCCGAGTCAGAGGGAGAGATTAGAACACTACGAGGATTGGGGTATCAGTTTAGTGTCTATACAACCTAACAAGAGGAAAATACCACTCCAGCGTTATTGGACGACACGGTATGTTGTCACGCTGGTGGTGGGGCTTGTGGTCATTGCGATCATTTCTGCTATATGGATTCGTCATCAGACGTTAGAACATCGATTAAATATCATGGAGTTTATGGCTGAAGAAACCGTCCACCGCATGGTGAATATAGAGGAACATAGGGTGCCGCCTGAAGCTGAATTACATCGTGTGCTTCGAGAGAGTGGGCGGTATATGGACATGGACAGTCAGCCGTTTATGTATATTGTCAATACAAAAGGAAATGTCCTGTTCAGCAACTTACCACGTAGTCCGTTGGAGCAACAGATACACCCTGCGATCGTGAATAGTGAAGAGGATATCCAAAGTATGACGATTGAAGAGAGTGGAGAGGCGATTTACATTGTCAAAAAGCCGATAGTAGCCGAGGATTTTCTCATCGGTTGGGTCGTACTGATTGAAACAAAAGCGAACTTAACCAAAGTGAATCAAGAGTATCGGCAGTTATCGATTATGATTATCGGACTGGCCTTGCTAGGGTGGGCTGCTATCTATTTTCTATCTAAGAAATTAGCGAAACCGATTACAGGTGTCGCCCAGGCTGCACAACAGGTCAAAGAAGGTGACTATGATATCGATCTTCCGGAAGACGTGCAAGAGAAGGAAGTCTATGACTTAATCCACTCCTTTAAAGATATGTCTCAAAAACTTAAGCAGTTAGAATCCCTCCGAACAGAACTGTTAGCAGGGGTGACCCATGAATTGAAAACACCCGTTACTTCTATCAGTGGTTTGCTTCAAGCGTTAAATGACGGTGTCGTGGAGGAAGAGGAAGCGAAGGAGTTTCTAGAGATTTCGTTGAAAGAAACGGCGAAAATGAAAAAGATGGTGGAGGATTTATTAGCGTTTAATACTTTCGCTGCCAATGCCATCCCTGTTACAACGGAGCCTCACGCTATTGATAAAGTTCTCCAAGACTTTATCCGTCAATGGGAGGTTGTTCACGAAGAAGAGGCTATTCAAATATCACTGAGCTTATTAAATGAACCTATACAGGTGCGTGTTGATCTCATCCGCTTGCAACAAATGATGACCAATCTTTTGACTAACGCCACTCACGCAATGGACGGTGAAGGCACCATAGATATCACATTGGGTAAGACACAACATAACGTTACAATCGATGTCAGTGATAACGGAATCGGTATCCCAGAGGAGGACCAGCCCTTTATTTTTGAGCGTTTTTACCGCGGAGACAATAAAAAGTTTGAAATTGGTGGATTGGGACTCGGTTTACCTTTTAGTAAAATGGTGGCCCAATCGCTTGGGGGAGATCTGACACTCAAAGATAGTACCTCATCAGGAACCACGTTTCGCATCACCTTACCCATCGCTGAATACGAGGATGACTAGACGATGATCGACCTATTAACGACCTATTTAAAACGGTCGTTTTTTTTTTATGTTTTTTCTTTGCTATGCCTGACATTGTCCTGACACACTCAAAGGTTAAAGTAAGGGTATATAAAAGATGTCGTCATGATAAATCAAGTCAATAAAAAAACAGACAAGGAGTAGATGCGCAATGAGTCGAGACAAACAATCCAAATGGAGCATGGTGTTCACGTCCTTAACGGCCGGTGTGATCGGTTCTATGTTAACCTTTGGTGTCGTTACACAAGGGGGCTACCTTAGTGAGGGAGAAAATTCAAGTGCTCAAAGTGTTCAAGAGGAGAGTGCTGGTACAGAGCAAGAAGCGTCGACAAGCCAGGTGGATGTCGAGCAAGTGTCCGCTTCATCTGAATCTCAAGCAGACATGATTGAGCAAACGTCACAAGCGATTGTGGGTGTCACTCACGTTGCTCAGCAACAACATCCGTTTAACCGTAGGGGAGAAGAAGCACAAAACGGAACAGGGTCGGGCGTCATTTACGAAGTCACAGATGATGCTGCTTATATTGTCACAAACAATCATGTTGTGGAAGGTGCGAACGAGATTGAAGTGTCTTTATATAATGGAGAAGTGGTCACTGCGGATGTCGTCGGAAGTGATCCGCTCACCGATATCGCCGTATTAAAAATTGAAGGAAACTATTCTGTAGAGCCGTTGGCGTTTGGTGACTCTGAATCATTACGTACAGGTGAAAAAGTGCTGGCCATCGGAAATCCACTAGGTTTAAATCTATCCCGAACGGTTACACAAGGTATCGTCAGTGCAGTAGATCGTACAATATCAGTGCCGACCTCGGCCGGGGAATGGGAGCTAGAGGTCATTCAGACGGACGCAGCCATTAATCCTGGAAATAGTGGTGGTGCATTGATTAATGCAGCGGGTGAGCTCGTTGGTATTAATAGCTTAAAAATAGCGAACAATGGCGTGGAAGGGCTTGGCTTTGCCATACCAAGTGATGATGTCGCCAAGATTGTTAAAGAACTGACGAATAAAGGATACGTCGAGCGACCTTATTTAGGGGTAGGCTTAGCGAGTTTGTCTGATATTCCATCCTATTACCTACAGGATGTTCCCTCTGATGTGACTGAAGGTGCCATCGTTGTGTCGGTTGACCCATCGTCAGCGGCAGCCGAAGCGGGGCTTCAACCTGAAGATATTCTCGTGTCCATCGATGATCATGCTATTCAGAACGACAATAGCCTGCGGAAATATTTATATACAGGGTTGTCTGTGGGCGATACTGTTACGCTTGAATTTTATCGTGAAGGTGAGTTACAGACGGTCAATGTCACCTTGGATAGTAATGAACAAACACAACAATAGAACAGGGCAAATCTATGACATAGGCGCATTTTAAAAGTAGAAAACCCAACCCCCCTTAAGACTATTATATATTGTCTAAGAGGGGTTTTTATTATGCGCCCGGTATGGCGCGATCTACTTGATTCAAACCGTACATGTCGTGATAGAATAAATGAGACCAAATGAGAAGGACCAATAAAGATAAAACTGATAGGGGGATAAATATCTTTGAACATCAGATATGTCACAATGGTAGATTTACCACAGCTCGTGGCCATTGAACGGCGATGCTTTACAGCTCAGGAAGCGGCGACGGAAGAAGCGTTAGAAAAGCGCATAAAAACCATACCAGACAGTTTTCTTGTGGCGGAAGAAGAAGAGGCCATTGTGGGTTACATTAATGGTCCAGTGATTGAGACGGCGTACATCACGGACGACTTATTTGAAGAGAGTGCGCCAAATCCAAGTGTTGGGGGACATCAGAGCGTCTTAGGTTTAGCCGTGTCCCCACATGCCCAGCACCGTGGTGTGGCAACCGCGTTACTAACCACTTTGGAACAAGAAGCCAAAAAGCAAAACCGTGAAACGATGACACTCACTTGCAAGGCAGTATTAATTCAGTTTTACAAGAAACTGGGGTATACCAACACAGGGGTGGCGGACTCCACGCATGGGGGCGCCACATGGTACAACTTGATAAAAAGGTTATGATAACAAACCTCACCGTCTGTTTTTTTAAAAGCGGTCCAAACTTTGGGCTGCTTTTTTTTGAATGATGCGCAAGCGAATAAGGAAGCCAACAGCGGCGAACGTTAATCCAAGTGTTATGCCGATCCAAAAGCCGAGTGGACCTAGATCGGTATACGCGGATAAAGTGTAGCCTACTGGGATGCCGATGATCCAATACGCTGTCAAAGCGATAAGGAAAGGGATTTGGACATCTTTATATCCTCTAAGTACCCCTTGAAGCCCCGCTTGCAGGGCATCCGACAACTGATAAAAAATGGCAATGATAAAAAACTGTGACGCCACTAAAACCACTTCCGGGTCAGAGGTATAGAGATAAGCAATCTGTTCTCTAAAGAAGAACAGGAAGACCGCAAATAGCCCTAATATACCCATGCCGCCTAAAACACCGAGATACGAATATTGTTTGGCCGCCTCAAGCTTCTTACCCCCTACAGAGTAAGCGACCAATATGGTCAACGCCATTGAAATACTTAAAGGAACCATAAAGATTAAGCTGGTAAAGTTTAAAGCAATCTGATTCGCTGCAATAATGACAGTTGAGAACATCATGCCTATTAATAGCGTTACCACTGCAAATATACTCGCTTCAAAGAATATAGATAGTCCGATGGGCACACCGATTGAGAGCTGATATTTCCAAGCTTGCCATGAAGGTTTAAACCAATTTATAAACAGGCGGTACTGACGAACGGCCTCCACTTTAAACGTCATGAACACACTGATGAGTAAGATAATCCAATACGTTACAGCGGTGGCATAGCCGGCACCAACGCCTCCTAATGCAGGAAGTCCAAACTTTCCAAAAATAAAACCATAGTTGAACAGAGCGTTAAACGGGACAGCCATAAGAATGATGGCCATGGTCATCATCGTTAACCCCTGCGCATCAAAAAAGTTCCGAATGACGTTAAATAAAAATAACGGTATGATGCCCAAAGATAGGCCGACTAAGTAATGGAAAGCAATATAAGAGACGTTCGGCTCTAAAGACATGAAGCCTAAGATAGGTTGGAGGATTAAACTGCCAAGTAATATGACCAATACGGCCAAAATAACGGCTAAGTATAGAAACTGTGTCGCTGAATAAGCGATGTCATCCCGCTTGTTGTTCCCTAGTAATTGGGAAATGATCGGTGTGACAGCGAGTAAAATGCCGTTAATGCCTGTAAAGACCGGTAACCATAAGCTAGAGCCAATAGCAACCCCTGCTAAGTCATCCGTGCCGACTCTACCACTCATTAAAGTATCCACTAAGCTCATGGCATGTAGGCTCACTTGGGTGACCAAAATCGGCCATAGAATAGATATAAACAATATGATTTTTTTTCGTAACGTTTCCGCATGATACATAAAAGTTCCTCTTTCATCACACTAAATCATAGTATGGGTCTTTTTAAAATTGTGCCCATCATGATGCCACTTCATATAGCCTGAAAGGACCCATTAAGATATCTATTATATACCATATGCCAATTAATGTCATGAAGTAAATTCGGTTATATATCATGAAACATGATGCCAACGTAGTATTGATTTATAAAACCATATCAGTCAAAGTAATAATAGAGTTGAACAGAAGGAGAGGATGAACATGAAAATCTTTATTTCCGCCGATATCGAAGGTGTATCGGGTGTGGCGACGAACATACAACTGAAAAAGAATGATGAATACCAACGCTTCCGTAAGCTGATGACTCAGGATGTTAATGCTGCGATAGAAGGTGCCTGTGAAGCGGGTGCGACGGAGATTGTCGTCGCAGATGGCCATGGCAATATGTCCAACATCTTTATAGAAGAGTTAGACCCTCGTGCGCGCCTGATCTCAGGTAATAACCGGGTCATGTGTCAAATGGAAGGATTAGATGATCGCTTTGACGGTGTTTTTTTTATTGGCTATCACGGGCGTGAAGGCGGTTCTGAACGGACCATTATTAACCATACCCTCGCTGGCGTTTGTGTTGAAGAGATGAAAATTAATGGCCAAGTGGTAGGAGAAACGGAAATGAACGCGGGTGTGGCGGGGCACTTTAATGTTCCCGTTCTTCTCGTGTCTGGGGATGATGTTCTTGCCGAAGAGGTAAAGGAGACGCTACCAGATATTGAAACGGCTGTTGTCAAGCGTGGCGTGGATCGTTTGGCCGCTGACTTACTCTCGCCTCAAAAAGCGCAAGCTCTTATCAGAGATAAAGCAAAATTAACTGTACAAAAGGCTAATCGAGTTCAACCGTATCGGGTGGAAGGACCGGTGACGTTTGAGATCACTTTTAAAGGCACAAACCAAGCCTATATGACCACCACGATTCCGTCCGTTGAACTCATTAACCCTAAAACGATACGGTTCACCTGTGAAGATTATGTCAGTGCGTATAAACATATGTGGGGATGCGTGATTATAGGCATGGCCGCAACCAACGGCGTATTAGGGCAGGTTAATGCATAGATCCCAATGTTTCAAATATTGCACCTACATAGTTCTACCGACCTCGTCTTATATAGACGAGGTTTTTACTTTTAGGCTAGCAGGAGCTTAAGGCAGACATATATTAATACGAGCAAAAGCATTGTCAAAATCTCATTTTTATTTTTTATAAGAGGACGGTGAATGTGATGTCAATGCCTATGCAGGTTAAACAGTCTGTGCCATTTAGACACCTCGTGGGTGGGCCATTAATTTCACTTATACAGGCTCAAGCCCAAGCCCTACAAGCGAGCTTAGAATTTATTCAAAGAGTTGGATTTGAACCGGAACAAGAAGAAGACCAACAGAGCGTAGGGAAGGCCAGAACGATGACACTCTCATACGATCATTATGAGTCCAATGGAGAACGGAGAGTCGCTGACGTACAGATTCCGATACTTTCCCTCGTCAATATCCCTTATGTTCGTATTGAAAATACAACCTTTGAGTGGCAGGTAAAAATAACAGATATCAAAGCGGTTCCCATACAACCAGCTGAAGCTGAGGGTAACAAACAACAGGGATTATATGATGACTGGCTATCGTCATCTCCTTACCGACCAGATTTAAGGGCAGCTTACACACCTTATACACAAACCGGCACGTCACATATGAAAGTGAAGATGACGGCTGTACAAGATACCCTACCTGAAGGAACTCAACGCATCCAAAGCAAATTGTCACACCCCATGACATTAAATGAAGAGCACCATGCATAAGAAGGAGTGTTTGCCACATGTCTGATCAAACAAAAACAAATCATCATCCACACGATCCGGACCATCCGAATCACCCGGACCATCCCCATCATCCCCATCACCCCCATAGACCAGTCTCCTTCAAAGATGTTCTAGGCAGTTTCCTTCTTGCGTTAGCAGAGGGAAGGGAAATCTCTGATCAAATGTCCAAATATATGGCCCAACAGTATTTAAATGACGAGACTATGAGAGGCTTCCCAGTCCCTAGACCAGATATTGAAAAAATAGACATGGAACTAAAATTTGCGCTACATGAAGATCCATGTCCTAACGAGGCTGCATTAAGCGATAGGGTGAACAGAACTAGCGTCTATACGAGTTACGCATTAACGACAAGTATGGAGGTCGGTTCACTTCATGACATGCTAGAGGAGATTAATATAGAAGCGATCCGTGCTGAATCAGAGAAAATAACAACGGAACTCATTAAGGACCCTACCTATCTTGTCGGATGTACGCCTTGGGTGTCCGATGTCGATATGACAACTTATGATTTAGATCAAGTGGCACATGACATTCTAGACACCATTCTAAAAAGAAAGTGGGCAAAATTAAGGGATGACAGTGTTGAAGACGTTCAACTTGAGATGAAACGCGTCCTGACACCAACAAAGGACCGTCATGAGGAGGGGATCATTCAGCTGCGTAAAGGGTTGAACAAAGATCCACAACCACTCAAGTTGATGATATTACATGATGATTTAATGCATGTCAGTAAGGATGTGTTATCAACACTTAAGTTAACGTTTAAGATTAAAGATTATGAATGGCATCAAGTCGATATGCAAGATGGTGAACCTGCTTATAAGCTCGTCAGGGAGTAGGCGGTTTAAGGAAATAGTTTGATAGGGGAGGGTGCTTTGATGAGTGACAAAGAACAAGAAGCGATCGTTAAAAATATAGAGGATAATCTAGCGGAGGTCGAAAAAGGTCTTTCACAAATGTATCAAGCGTTAGAGGCCTCTGGGTTTAAAGAGGCGCTGCCAGGATATAAAAAGATGAAAGAGACGCTACAGCATCAGAGATTATTCATTCTTACAACTCAACAAAAGAACCTTGAGCAGCAGTGGAGAGAGGTAGGGGCAACCGCGAAAAAAATAACGGATATATTGTCCCCGTTTACTGAAGTCATGGCGGATATTCACAAACTAGCGTCATATCAACCTCATACCAAGAAGGATAAATAGAGATAGCTCATCAACACATTTAGTTAGAAATAGGTGTTCTCATCGTTTCCCTTCTTTTTTACTCACATATAGTAAATCATATAAGCAAGTCCAAGTTTTCAAGGCTTTAGGGCAAACAAAAATAACTTGCTTATAAAACAACTAGGAGGGGAACGCAATGTCTCGATCAACGGAGCTTTTAGAAGCGATTCCTTTTAGGCATCTGATTGGTGTGCCTTTATCATCCGTTATTGAAGCACAAGCGGAGGCTGCTAAGTCTACCATTGAATTTATCGAAAAGGTAGGTTTTACGGCACCCGATGATAGAGTACAAGTCGATGATCTACAAGAAGCTAGAACGATCACTTTCTCGTACGAGCGTTTGAATGCGGATGGCGCAGAGGAGTCTGTTGAAATTACAGTTCCTGTATTATCCATCGTCCCTGTCCCTTATATCCGGATCGATACCATGGACATTGATTTTAGTGCTAAAATTACGGAGATTATGACAGAAGAGATTTCTAGTTCTACTTTCACAGGGAGCTCCACGAGTGGACGGTTATCATATTCAAAGTGGTTCTCACCAATTAAAGCGTCATTTACAGCTTCTCTAACCCATAATCGCACGAATGAATCATCAAGTGCATCTCGTCTAGGCCAGGAGTATCATATGAATGTTAAGGTCAGAGCGGTGCAGGACAATATGCCAGCCGGGTTATCTAGAGTACTGACTATACTAGAACGTGGCATCATAGAGAAAACCGATGACTCAGGAACGGATGCTTAACAGCTTAAAAACCCTTAAGCCCCTTGCGAATACGCTTGGGGTTTGTTGATATGAATAAAGGTGTGAAAAAGTGAGGTGTGAATAACAGAAGGGATATTTAATGAGTGATATCCCACTTGTCGAGTATGTGTGTAACGTTCTGTTTAACGAGCTGGACCCCTTCATCTAAGCGAGAGATAGATATATGATAGGAGCTCGTATCATACTGCTTAAACGCATGTTTGTAGCGAGGATCATAGTATTCTAGAAGGAGAGAGGAAACAAAGTTCGGGTAATCCTTACGATCAAAGGCTGCTAGGATATCGGCGTATACTTTTGGGGGTATACGTTTCTCTAATCGGGATAATGATTGACGAAATTCATCGTGAAAGGCTTCAAAGGGATAAGTCATGCAAATGGTGTTGACACGAAAATCTAAGTCGGCTTCGATTTGCATGCGGTGGCCATTCTCTTTTCCTTGTAAAATAAAGTCAGGTAGTATGACATTGCCTATGCGTTTACTTTCGGCTTCAATGATAAAGTACGGTGAATCATCCAATTCTTCAAGTCTCGCCCATAGTCGGGTCTCAAATGCTTTCTGGCTTATGGGTGAGCTTCCAATTCCCCCGAATACTGAACCACGATGGTTGGCTAAGCCTTCAATATCTATGACAGGATACCCTTCATGACTCAGCTCATGGAGAATGTCCGTTTTTCCAGTACCCGTTAACCCCTCTATGACAATAAATTTTCTTGGTGAAGAGGCATGCATGTCCAAGGTGCTCGTAACGGCTTGTCTGAATGAACGAACCCCACCGTTAAGCTGAGCAACGGGTAACCCCAACAATGACATAACTGAGGTCAGACTCAAGCTTCTCATACCCCCGCGCCAACAGTACACGATGAGGGACTTACCTTCATTGTCTTGATGTAGCTTTTTAAAAGCTGCATAGAAGTCAGGAAGCTTCGCTGATAGTATCTGAATGCCAAGGTCCTTCGCTTGCTCTTCACCTTCTTGTTTATATAGCGTCCCCACTTGCGCTCGCTCTTCATTATCAAATAAAGGTATGTTAATGGCCCCTGGGATATGAAATTCTTCAAATTCCTTTGGTGAACGCACATCTACGAAAATCGCATTTTCTCTAAGCGCTGCGTTTATATTCATTTTTGGAACGATTAGACTGTTATTCATGACTATCATCCTTTATGTCTGAAAACGATTGTCTTCTATCAAACCTTAATTGAAGTTAATAGTTACCATTATATAGTCAGTTGGGCTAGAAGACAAATTTGAGAGCGAGCCAATATGTAAGTAAAGGGGGTAAGGGGCGAAAAAATTTATTGGGTCACAAGCACATATCAGTGTTCAGCAGAGGTATGATAAAATGGTAAAGGTATACAATAAGAAGAGCCTCCTAGTGCTTTTAAGGATGGGGCGCCATGAGTTAAAAGACTCATTCTCTTACATAATTCATGATGCATATATTTATTTTAGAAGAGAAAAGGGGATACGATGACAAATAGACACACAAACGAAGCAGACTGGCATTTTGACAATACTTATATCGATTTACCTTCATCATTTTTCAGTATGATTGATCCCGTCCCTGTACGTTCACCAGAGCTTACGATCCTCAATGAAGATTTAGCGGCATCCCTAGGATTAGATGATGAGGTATTGCAAAGTGATGAGGGCATAGCCGTCTTTGCCGGAAATAATGTACCGGAGGGGACGAAACCACTTGCTCAGGCCTATGCGGGACATCAATTTGGACATTTTACAATGTTAGGGGATGGTCGTGCGGTCTTGATCGGCGAACACATCACCCCTTCAGGTGAACGCTTGGATATTCAACTTAAAGGATCAGGTCGAACACCGTATTCACGGGGTGGCGATGGACGAGCCACACTGGGTCCGATGTTACGTGAGTATATAATCAGTGAAGCGATGCATGCTCTGGGGATTCCTACTACTCGTGGTCTAGCGGTCGTGACGACGGGGGAGATTGTCTTACGTGAAAAGGAGCTTCCCGGTGCCATTCTGACACGTGTGGCGGATAGTCATATACGTGTTGGTACGTTTCAATATGCAGCCAACATGGGCAAGGATGAGGACTTGAAAAACTTAGCTGATTATACGATTGAACGACATTTTTCAGCCCTAAAAGATGAGAACCAACCTTATCTTGCACTCCTGAAGGATGTGGTGGATCGGCAGGCTTCACTTATCGCCAAGTGGCAGCTGGTTGGGTTTATTCATGGGGTGATGAACACGGATAACATGACCATATCTGGAGAGACGATCGATTATGGGCCTTGTGCTTTTATGGATACGTATGACCCAGCGACGGTGTTTAGCTCTATCGATACGCAAGGCCGTTATGCTTATGGTAATCAGCCCCCTATAGGTGGGTGGAACCTGGCAAGGTTTGCTGAATCGCTATTACCTCTCCTCCACGACGATCAGGAAGAGGCGGTCAAACTGGCCCAGGATGTCGTGTCAGATTACCCCAAGCGGGTTGAGCAGTACTGGCTTAATGGCATGAGAGCAAAACTCGGCCTATTTCATGAGGAAAAAGAGGATAAATCCCTCATACAGGATCTCCTTCGTCTCATGAAGGAACAGGGTGCCGATTTTACCAACACCTTTCGGGCAATCACCTTTGATCAACTTGAGGATACAGATTTGCAGGACGCTTCCGATTTCAAACAATGGTATGAGCAGTGGCAGGTAAGGCGAAACAGGCAGAAAGAATCTGCAGATGACGCTCAGCAGCTGATGAAAAAGAGTAACCCTGCTGTCATTCCGCGTAATCACCGTGTAGAAGAAGCATTGGAAGCTGCAGTGGAACGAGGGGATTATAGTGTGATGACGCAACTGCTTGAAGTATTATCTAAGCCGTACGCGCATACACCGGACCAAGAAGCTTATACCACACCTCCACCACCATCCGATCGTCCTTACCGTACTTTTTGTGGGACGTAATGCTATCGTTTTTGAACACAACGTCAGTTTATGAGGAATCAACGTCTTATGATATAAACGTTACAACGTGAGATATGAGGCAATACGTTCTATGATATAAGCAGTAAAGGGACACCATGTCTTGGTGTCCTTTTTAATTTTGCCTTGGTCACATATCAACATGGCCTTAATGGGGCACGGGAACCGGTCATTGAACGCAACGGCTACATCCTACTTGAACAAATAAATATAGTTATTTAACACACAAAAGCATCAAAGCGTCAAAACAAAAAAGCGTTAATTTGCTTCATTGCTAGAGATAGACTTAAGGCTTATAATCTCAATAGCAGGGGAGAGATAGAAAGTTTCCCATACTTGTAGAGAAGAAAGATAAGAGGAAAAGAGAGAAAGAGAAAAGAGAGAAACATCACAAGGATAGGGGTAGAATATTGTGAATATAGTTAAGAATTACGCATCTTTAGTCGTTGGTACTTTTATCATTGCTTTATCTTTTACAGTATTACAGAGCCCAAATGAGATTGCTTCTGGTGGTTTGACGGGTGCTTCTCTGGTACTCAGTTCTGTCTTTAATGGTTCTCCAGCCACTGTCTTATGGGTCACCACGATTGCATTATTAGTGATTTGCTGGTACTTCTTAGGGGGGCAGGTCATTGTAAAGTCGATCGTTGGCTCCATCTTACTTCCGTCATTTGTTAACCTTACAAGTGGGTTACCTTCACTTACAAACGATCCTCTGTTAGCTTCTATCTACGGCGGATTTGGGGTCGGTATTGGCTTAGTCTTCGTCTTTCAATCTGGCGGGAATGTGGGCGGCTTTACCCTCATTGCGCAGATACTGCACAAAGTAAAGGCTGTTAAACCCAGCACATCGATTTTGTTTATGGACGGTATGGTAATGGTGGCATCAGGTTTTATTTTCTCACCGGAAAAAGCATTGTACGCCCTTGTTGGAGCCTTTGTCACGCGCAAAACGATGGATATCTTTCAAGCGAGAAAAGAGAAAAGTGAGGGATCGAAGGTGGCTTACATCATCTCATCTACAGACTATGAGAGAAGCATAACCAAAGGGGTCCTGCATGGCATAGATATCGGTTTAACGAAAATAACGGGGGCAGGAGGTTATACGGACAGTGAAAGAGTGATCATGATGATGGTCCTAGACCAAGCAAAAGCAGAGGATTTAAGATCCACCGTTCAGGAAATTGACCCCCATGCTTTTATCATACTGTGTGAGGCATCAGAGGTGTTTGGTGAAGGGTTTACGGCACCACCCGCTCATCAACCGACCCATAGCAAAAAATTAACTTCTCCAGACCCAGCCTAGCATTCAATCATTGTACGTGCGGTGCTAGAACCTTGTTAGAATGATGGAGAAGCTATATAGACTGACAGACTTAAGAAATAGAATGGGGTTGCTGCGGCAACCTTTTTTTGTTATTTTAACTTTATTTTGAAAACACAAGAAACTATAATGTAGATATCAGCTTTTATGATATATACGAGCAAAGGGGTGAGTCACCATGACCTCGGTCTATTTTTATATTGGGATTATTGTTGTCATAGCGTTATGTTTTATCTTACAATTCTTTACTGCTTTAGAACATCTCGTCAATCAACGCTATAAATACTATAAAAATGCCAGAAATACTAGCATCGTTTATTTTCTTATTGTCGTTGCGTTTTTTGCATTAATGAGTTTTGTGTGAGTGAGTAATAGTTAGAGGCGTTTTTTCGAGCCCAACGTTTTTACGGAGAATATGGTCTGCCCTTGAGCTCTCTACTTGAGCGTGATTCTTGAAATCATGGCTCTATAGGAGATACGATATAAATAAGCGTTTATGTACATAATAGTTTGTATCCATTCATTTTTAGTTTTGACTTTGACTCAGGAAGGGTGAAGACATTGAAAGTTCTCATTGTTGGCGCAAACGGTCAAATAGGTAAACACCTTGTGTCTTTTATGCAGGAAAATGATAGCCTCGATGCTAAAGCCATGATTCGTAAGCCGGAGCAAGCTTCTTATTTTGAAGACTTGGGGGCTGAAACGGTCGTCGTCGATCTAGAGCAGGATATCGAAACCATTGCAAAAGCGGCTGAGGGCGTTGATGCGATTGTATTCACTGCTGGTTCTGGGCCACATACGGGGAAAGACAAAACCATTATGGTGGATTTGGACGGAGCGGTGAAAACCATTGAAGCGGCTAAAAACAGTGGGGTGAAACGATTTATCATGATTAGTTCGTTTGACACCAGACGTCAAGCGATACTTGATGCATCCCCATCCTTCGCACCCTACGTTGCAGCGAAGTACTATGCCGACGAATGGTTAAGGCAAACGGATCTGGACTATACGATTATCCACCCTGGTTTATTAACAAACGATAATGGAACGGGACAGATAGAAGCAGCATCCGAAGTGGCGCGAGGGGAAATCCCTAGAGAGGATGTGGCACGTGTCATCGAGGCATGTTTAGAAAATGACGCTACGATAGGTAAGGAATTCCAGGTCGTGAGTGGGGACCAGCCTGTTAAGGAAGCTGTCAAATCTATATAGGTCTCTAAACGGTAGGAACAACACGTTAAGACTTTCGCCGTTACTTAAGACAATTTGCCGTTATGGTGAATTGTCTTTTGTTTATGACTCAGCAATAAAGGATGGTTTAAAAAAGATGGTGTATGAGCAAATACAGTGTGAGCAAATTTATCACCGAAAAACAGCAGTTTGATACGGTGGTTCGTAACAAACTGCTGTTTTCTCATATTTTCATACTGCATCCTTCCACACATACTTCCATATCTCCATACATATTCACATCCTTCGCATACTTCCATTCACTCATTCATTCATCCCTTTTACCAACGATGCCATAAAAGAATATCTTTGTAATATCTTCAGTAACGGGCAATACTTTTTGATACACATCCTTCTGTAGCATAGCGTCTTTCAACATGTTGATATAAAACAGAATAGCCTCATTAGATAGATCACGATCAACATAGCCTTGTTCCTTGCCTTCATTAAATAAATCAGTAAAATGAGGTAGGACCTTTTGGGCATAAATTTTTTGAATATAATCACCACTCGAGAACTCGTACATTAATGATTGATAGAACTCCTCGTTTATATCCCTAGCGACTTGCGTTTTATTAAAAATCAATTGCTTTATTTTTTCGGGAAAAGGATGATCACTGTGAACGACTTGTTCATACTCTGCTAACGCCTTGTCTACATAATAATTGAATACTGCATGAATCAAATTATGTTTGCTCTCAAAATAATTATAAATCGTCACTTGAGAAACCTTTGCTTCCTTTGCAATTTCGGCAATCGACACCTTTTGAATACCGTGTTTCATAAACAAGGATAAGGCTGCATTTAATATGTCTTTTTTCTTTCGTTCTCTACGTCGTTGAAATCCATCCACTGCTCTCACCTCATTCATAAGTGTAATAAAAAATATGTAATAAAACAAACAAAATATTTCATAAATTATTGTCAAAGCACTAAATATCTTATATTATGAAATAAAAGGGATAATAAATTTCATAATTATGACCTTAGGGGTAGACATTTTATACCTAAGGCAAAAGATCAAAAAGATGAGGAGAATGGAAATGACCATCTTAAAAACGACGAACATCACAAAAAGGTTTGGCTCGTTTAAGGCTTTAAAAGGCGTGAATCTCGAAGTAAATGAAGGGGAGATCTACGGTTTTATTGGTCCTAATGGTGCAGGAAAATCCACCACGATTCGTATCTTGCTTGGCATATTGAAAGCAACATCAGGGGAAGCAAAGATTTTTGGTAAGGACGTGTGGAAGGATGCGGTCGACATCCATAAGCGTTTATCATACGTCCCTGGGGATGTGAATCTTTGGCCCAATCTAACGGGTGGAGAGGTTATCGATTTATTGATGTCGTGTCGTGGAACCAAACACAAGTCGCGACGTAATGAATTAATAGAAAAGTTTAACTTAGATCCATCCAAAAAATGCCGAACCTATTCAAAGGGGAATCGTCAAAAGGTAGCTTTAGTCGCCGCTTTCGCAGCGGATGCTGATTTATATATTTTAGATGAACCGACATCCGGGCTTGATCCCTTAATGGAACAGGTGTTCCAAGAGTGTGTGATGGAGGCAAAACGAGAAGGAAAAAGTGTCTTACTGTCCAGCCATATCTTATCTGAAGTTGAAAAACTGTGTGATAAAGTGGGGATTATTCGGCAGGGGGAAATCATCGAAACGGGAACGTTAAAAGCGTTACGTCATTTAACTAGAACCCATCTCCTGGTTGAAACAAAACAACCGATACCCGCTATAAATGAGCTCGGAGGTGTGTATGACATAGAAGAAAGAGATAACGCTCTGACCTTCCAAGTTGATGCGGATGAGCTAGCCGCTGTGATCCAATATGTGAGTCAATTCCAGGTGGAGAGGATAGAAAGCGCACCGCCTAAATTAGAGGATTTGTTTATGCGCCATTATAAAGACGTCGGTCGCCCATCAGATGCAGGGGTGGGAGGTGGGTCCTAATGTGGGTTCAGCTGTTTCATCACACTGGTAAAATGATACGACTCATCGTTCGGCGAGATCGTATGCGTCTGCCCATATGGCTTATCGCCCTAACGGTTATCACAGTCATCTCGGCATCATCCTTGGCCGGTGCGTTTCATTCACAAGAAGAACGACAGGCGATCGCTGAAACGATGAAAAATCCAGCTGTAACCGCCATGGTGGGCCCTGGTTACGGAGTAGACCATTATACTGTAGGGGCGATGATGGCTCACCAGATGCTGCTATTCACGGCGATCGCAGTAGCCATCATGAGTATTTTGCTCGTGACACGTCACACACGGACAGATGAAGAGGAGGGACGAATCGAATTTATTCGATCCCTTCCGGTAGGACGTTTATCCAATGTGAGTGCAACGGTCATCGTTTTATTTATTACCCATGTGCTCCTAGCTTTGACCATAGGCTTTGGATTGTTTGCTTTAGGTTTTGAGAGCATGGATTTACATGGTTCTCTCTTATATGGCGCTGCTTTAGGTACGACCGGCATGTTCTTCACCGGCGTCACCGTTTTGTTTGCCCAAGCTTCAGGAAACACGAGGGGAACGATAGGATTCTCTTTTGCTGCGTTATTGATCGCTTACCTTATCCGTGCCATTGGGGATGTCAGCAGTGAGGCCCTGTCCATGCTTTCTCCATTAGGCTGGATTTTACGCACTGAAGTGTATGTGAGTCATATCTGGTGGCCCGTATTTTTAACGGTTGCCAGTGCATTGATTTTAGTAGGCATCGCTCTTTATTTAAATGCGATTCGAGATTTAGGTGCGGGCATCATTCCTTCACGCCCGGGTAGACGACACGCCTCAAATTTTTTGCTTAGTCCACTAGGTCTACCATTTAGATTGCAGAGGACAGGGATTATCGCCTGGGCTATTGGTATGTTACTGCTAGGCTTATCTTATGGGTCCGTCTTCGGAGATTTGGAAACATTCTTGAACAGTAATGACATGATGAGAGAATTATTACAGCCTATGGAAGGCTTATCTCTAACGGAACAATACTTAACGATGCTCATGTCGGTCATCACAATTATAAGTACGATTCCTCCATTAATGATTCTGTTAAAGCTTAAGGGAGAGGAAAAACGACAACATACTGAACAAATGCTAGCGTGTGCTGCCGTCTCTCGGTCGAGATTATTGGGAAGCTATTTCATCTTATCCATGATTATGGGATTTGTCGTGTTATGCCTTGCTAACATCGGTTTGTGGTCTGCCGCTACCGCCGTAATGGATGACCCTATTTCTTTTGCTACAATGTTGCAGGCATCCATGGTTTACTTACCCGCTATATGGGTGATGATCGGGGTTACGGTTCTATTACTAGGCTTCCTACCAACTTTCGCGAGCATCACTTGGTTATATCTAGGGTATTCCTTTTTAGTCATTTATTTAGGTGAATTGCTTCAATTCCCTGATTGGATGGGGAAATTAACGCCGTTTGGCCATATTCCACAGCTGCCAGTGGAAGAATTTGACGTGATTCAAGTCATTGCGGTCACATGTATAGCTATCGTGCTCGTTATCAGCGGATTTATTGGCTACAAACGACGTGACATCGGAGCATAAAATTCTGGACTCGCATCTTTGGCGAGTCTTTTTTTTGACTTGATAAGACTTACACCCGTAGGCTATAATGTATTACACATGTAAGATTTATTTGTTATACGGGAGGCAGGGTGGAAGATGAAGACATTTGGCGTTTTTATGCTTAGTTTATTACTCATATTCCTTTTAACGGGGTGCACAGAAGAGATCAAACCAGAAGATGTGTTAGAAAGTTATATCACGTATTGGGAGCAAGGGGATTACGAACAAATGTATGGCCTTATCTCCGAGTCTAGTCAAGCTGTCACAACGAAGGATGAATTCGTTCAGCGATATCGCACCATTTACGAAGGAATCGACATGAGTGATCTGGAGGTCGCAGCAGTATATAACGATGATGAGGAGGAGGAAAACAGTGAATCGGCCGTCCAATCGTTTCCTTATCAGATGAAGATGGGAACCGTAGCTGGACCGATAGATGTAGAAGGTACCGTTAAAATGACTAAAAACAAAGAAACGAACGAGTGGAAAGTGACATGGACCCCGTCCTTGCTGTTTCCGTCGATGACAGGAGAGGATAAGGTCATCGTTCGTACAATAAAGGCCGATCGAGGAGAAATCTATGATCGTAACGGTCAAAAGCTTGCTAAGAATGGCAGCATCGAAGAGCTCGGGCTTGTTCCTGGCCAGATGGGGGAAGAGAAAGAGCGCACGATCACTGAACTTGCAGAAAGACTGTCCGTTACCAAGTCGTTTATTCACGATAAGCTTGCCGCTCCGTGGGTGGAAGACGATCTTTTTGTGCCTATCGTTAATGTGACGAAAGATCGGGAAGACCTCGACTTTAGTGATTTACAAGGCGTTACGAAAAGACAGAAGAACGCAAGAGTATATCCTTACGGAGAATCGGTCGCTCATCTAGTGGGTTACATAAGAGAAGTCTCTGCAGAAGATATCGAGGAAAACCCCGACAAGAAACTTAAAGCGGGTGACACGATTGGCAAAGCAGGGTTGGAACAGATATATGAGGAGCGGTTAAGAGGACAGAACGGCGTTCAAATCTCAATCGTCAAAGCCAATGGTCAGCATAAAGAAACCCTTGCAAAGAACGATCCAGTACACGGGGAAGACGTGCACTTGACCATCGATGCACGACTTCAGCATTTGATCTATCAGTCTTTGGACGGTGACGCAGGATCAGGGGCGGCGATACACCCCCGGACGGGTGAAATCCTGGCATTGGTCAGTAGCCCGGCCTATGATCCGAACGCATTCATTCAAGGTCTTTCTACAGAACAATGGACGACGTGGAACGAAGATCCGAAAAAGCCCCTGATGAATCGGTTTACGAGTCTTTACGCTCCCGGCTCCGTCTTCAAGCCAATTACCGCCGCCATCGGCATAGAGCTGGGGGTCAGTGCCGCCGACGAGCTGAGAACCATCGATGGATTACGGTGGTCTAAGGACGAAAGCTGGGGCAATTATTACGTCAAACGGGTAAAGGATGTCCCTGTCGAAACCCTTACGGATGCCATCATGTATTCGGATAACATCTATTTAGCGCAAGAGGCGATGGAGATCGGCGCGGAGGCTTTCACCAGAGAAGCAGAGACATTCGGTTTCGGATTAGAGCTACCGATCGCTTACCCGTTTCCTCAAGCGAGTTTATCCAACGAGGGAATAACGAGTGACATCTTATTGGCGGATTCTGCATACGGACAAGGACAGGTTCAGATGACCCCGTTGCACCTGGCTTTGGCGTATACCCCGTTTATTAACCGTGGGGAACTGATCAAACCGGTGCTAGAACTTGCACAGGACGTGGAGCCGGTGAGCGAAGCGTGGGGCAAAATTATAGATTCTGAAACGGCGGATACGGTGAACAACATGCTGCTTGAGGTTGTGGAAAATCCCGAGGGTACGGGACACGGGGCAACCATAGAGGGTCACCGTATTGCCGGTAAAACGGGTACCGCGGAACTAAAAAGGAGCAAAGAGGAGGAAGGACAAGAGAACGGATGGTTTGTCATGTATGATGCGGAGCAAGAGGATCTATTAGTGACCGTCATGATCGAAGATGTGCAACATCGCGGTGGGAGCGCTTATGTCCTACGGAAAACGGCTGCGGTTGTTCGAGAGTACTTTAACGCTCAGTAGTCCAAGGCGAGCGTAAATCGTTTGGTGAAGGACCAATGGGGGAAAGGGGAGGGGAGAAGGTGCCGAATCATACTAAAGCAAGATCTTTATCTTTCCGCTTGAATATTTTATTTTTGATCACGTTTGGGCTGTTTTCTGTTCTCATTTTTCGCTTAGGATTTTTGCAGATTGTACACGGTGAAGAATGGCGTCATCAATCAGACACGACCGTACGAAAAATCATGGTCGAGGCTCCGCGCGGCAAAATCATGGATCGCAACGAAGAGGTATTGGTTCAAAATACACCGATCTATACGGTGACCTATACAGAGAATAGTCGTTTTTCCCCTCATAATCGGGAGATCGTAGCAGAACGTCTGGCAAAACTGTTGGATTGGGATAAGGGAGCCATACTTCATGAGATGGACAAAGGGGTTCCCTTTGCCCCAACGAGAATCAAACAGGATTTATCATTTGAGACTGTTTCAAAGATAGAAGAAAATCGAGCAGAACTGCCCGGCATCGATATGATGATTGACGCAGAGAGGGCGTATCCATACGGCCCACTTTTTCGACATTTCTTGGGGAAAGTGGGGCCTATTCAGGCTGATCAACTGCAGTATTACCAATCGAGGGGATATCGCATGAATGACATGGTCGGAACCAGTTACCTGGAGTGGCAATATGAGGAGCAGTTGCGGGGGAAAGAAGGTGTGATCGAAGTGACGGTCGATCGTCAACTGAAACCGATGGGTGATCCCGTCTTCAGTCCTGGTCAGCGCGGGAACGATTTAGTGCTGACGATTGACCGTAAGTTGCAACAGACGATTGAAAATGTCATTGAGGACACCATCGCCGAAAATGACATGGTGGATGAAGCTTTTTTCGTGGCTATGAATCCTAAAACGGGTGAAATTCTTGGCATGTCTAACGATGTGAGAACAATCGGAGCAGGCAAAACGTCATATGCCATGGGTTCTACGGTTAAAATGGCCACTGTCCTTATGGGGCTTCAGGAAGGGGTTGTGACGCCGAACACGACGATATATGATACGCCGATGCGCATTGGAAATCTAACCAAAAAATCGTGGACAAATCTAGGGAATGTGAATACGTTAACAGCGTTACAGCGATCATCTAATATCTTCATGTTCCGTATTGGACTTGACTTGAATCATCGTTTAGGAGACCGCCAGGAAGCATTTGACCGAGCGCATTATTATTTTTCACAGTTCGGGTTAGGGGTTAAGACCGGCATCGATCTTCCCGAAGAGTATGATGGATATAAAAGTGACGCAACATTGTTAGGGCTATTGGCCGACTTTATGATTGGACAATATCATAATTATACCCCGCTACAATTAGCTCAGTATGTCTCCACCATCGCCAACGATGGCTATCGTATGCAGCCTTATGTGGTAAAGGAGATTCGTCGAGGGACTACGGGGGAAGTAGACTTGCTGCAGGTGGTGAAGAAAACGGAACCTAAAGTCCTTAATCGCGTGGATATGAGTGATGACGATATTCAACTCGTCAAACGGGGAATGGAGATGGTGACAGAGCCAGGTGGTACTGCTTATCGTATATTTCGTGACTTCCCTGTAAAAGTCGCAGCTAAAACGGGAACGGCACAAACGGTTGAGGCTGACGGTTCTTTTGGGAACAACCATACCTTGCTTGTCGGTTATGCCCCTGCCGATGATCCGCAGATTGCTTTTGCTTCTGTTGTACCCAAATCGCAGAAGTCGAATTCCCAGGGGCAAGTGGCCTACGCCCAGTTGATTACCAAACAGATTCTAACGGCGTTCTTTGATTTAAATGAACATAGAGAGTAGAATAAGTCCAGAGATGCGTGAATGACACAGGATAGCAGTAAAATAGGGGAATCCTTACGTCCGTTCTTACTCAGGCCAAATGTGTTAGCCTTCGTCGGTAAGTCGGTAACTCGAGCTGCGCTCAATGGTTACTTCGCAAGGCTAACACATGAGAATCAACAATCAAGAGCCCCTCATGAAGGCGATAGATAGGCTCTCCTGTACATCGCTCCATGCCTGATTCGGGGCCCTACCTCGGGGCACTCCGTTTTGTCCAAGAATCTTATCGTGGGCTAGTAGTAGATTGATAAATCCCTTCTTCCTCTAAGATGGCCAATGCGATATTGGCAGCCGCGCGCCCACCTGACTGCTTGTCACCTTGGATATGAACCGCAAAGACGTAATAATTCTCTCGTGATTCTACATATCCCACAAACCAACCATCTATATCTTCTCCGTTAAGAACAGCCGTCCCCGTTTTACAATATAAGCGAAGACCATTCGATTCCTCCAGAAGCAAGGCGTCCTTCACCGTTTCAACGTTCGTCTGGGCAAATTCGAAATCATTAAGATAGAACTTCTTCAATAATTCTACCTGTTCGACAGGAGAAATCTTGAGGGAATCCAGCCAATAATCTGAGATATGACCGGATAGATTTCTGTTTCCGTAGTTTATTTGTTCGTAGTAGTGCTGTAATGTCTCTTTACCCATCTGTTGATCAAGATGCTGGAAATACCATGTGGCTGAGCTTTCCATCGCAGAGAATAAATCATGGTCCTGATGCCATTCCTCATACTGATAGACTGTGCCATCCCACGTCAGATTTGAATCCTCCTTAGTAATAATCCCGGACTCTAGCGCAAACAATGCACTGAATATCTTATAAGTGGAGGCGGGTGCATATCTTGTCGTACTTTCCTCTTCATTATAGATGGTATACTGATCCTTGCTTGCATCATACAGTACCGCACTTCCGGAACGTTCGTCAAAGAAGTTGTCATTTTTGTACGTCACATTCGTATAAGCAAAATCATGTTTATCTTTGTTCATAGCCATGACAGATAAAGAGGGGATACTCATTAGAATGACGGCTAACACAGTGACGAAGACGAGCGCGCTTTTCAGTTTAAGCGGACGTGATTCTGCTTGAAAATTTAAGATGGTCGCCAGGCGTCTCTTGACTTGTTTGTAGGAGTGGCTCATTTCCGAAGCCGTTAGCAAAGAGGATGTTCGTTGAGAAAGAGAAGCAAATTTTAAAATTACCTCAGCATAGTTAAGATGCGCTTCCTGCTCTAGTGATGTTAAAACGGCATAATCACAAGACATCTCCATCTCCGTTTTCATTTCCCTTAAGAAATACCAGACGAGCGGATTAAACCAATAGACCGTTTGAAACAAACACATGACGTAATTTACAAGCATATCTCTACGTTTACAATGGTACAGCTCATGAAGCAAAACACATTTCAGTTCCTCAGTAGAAAACATAGACATATGATCGGGTAGGACAATATAGGGGCGGATTAGCCCAAACGTTATAGGGGATTTGACCAATGAAGAGTGCCCTAATATAACGTCTTTATGAATATGGAGTTTCTTTTTGCATGCAGAAAAAACCGTGAGTAACGGTTTGTTTTCAACAACGTGTAGACTTTTCTTTATTTTACCGATTCTTAGAATGCTAGATAACGTCATTAGAAGCACAGCGATCATGCCGGTGATCCACAGGAGGAAAAAACTGACCTCCATCATACCGAATGAGGATTGTTCAATGGACATCGAAAAGTCTTGTAGCCAATGTGTGTTCTGTAGCATTGCTTGTGTCGTGTTCCCAGCAGCAGCACTATCCGAAGCGTTCGACTCACTCATGCCCACGCTCATGATCCAGTCATAGAATGGTTGTAAAGTTTGAGACTGTAAGGGGATAAAAGGAGCAACTAAGGCCAAAAGAGAAATCAAACTCATGTGATACTGGCTATTCACAGTGATGTGGCTCTTGACGGCTTTTTTAATGAAGATAATGATGCAAAGGATCACAGATAATAGGAGATGACTGATGAGAAAGGGTGTAAAGAAAGAAAGGTCCATGTTATTCCTTCTTTCTGTTCTTATGTTCTTCTAACATGTGATACAACTCATTAATTTCATCATCCGAGAGCTTATCTTTTTCCAAAAAGTTCAACACCATAGAATGAAGGGCACCATCGTAAAAACGATGTAAAAAACTATCACTCTCGACTTCGATGTAATCACTTTGGGCTACATTCGGTGTATAAACAAAGACGCGACCTTCCTTATGGTTACTTAAGGCCCCTTTTTTCAGTAGCCGTAACAACATTGTTTGAATGGTTTTTGGGCTCCATGTCGCTGTTTGGGATAGCTTCTCAACCACCTCATTCGTATTGATGGGATGATGCTTCCAGATAATTTTCATTACTTCTAATTCAGCTTCCGAAATTTGAGGTAAATCTTTCATACAAACCACCCTTAAACTTACGATTGTAATAATATTATTATAGGGTTCAACTTTTGTGAAGTCAATGAGGATCAGCCGAATAGCAGGGATAAAGGAATAGAAACTCAAATACTGCAATGTCAGCACATTTAAAATATATAAACACATGATCAGAGATAGAGGCTGATTTAGAACTCATTATACAGCCTTATTTGCCTTCTTTTACAGGTTGGAGAGTGTGCTAACGAGCAGGTTAATGGAACATTTCAATTTATTTGTGCGTCTAGTAACAAAGGAATGTGTTAAGGGGGTGGTTTTTTGAGAAATAGAATATGTCTCATATTAATTGGATTGTTCATCATTTCTGGTTGTGGTCAAGAGAGCTTAAATGAACATCATAAACAGTACTTAGCAGATAGAGGGTGGGAAATTAACAAAGCGACTGAAGTCAAAACCTACATATTAAACATGCCACAGGAAGTGCTAAGTGATTATGAAGCGAGCGGGATCACCTTCTTGGAAGATTATGTAGGCCAAGAAGTGACAAGCCATACTTACGAGTTAAAGGAAACAGATACTGATGGGGAACGTTTAAAAGCAGTCGTATTTGAAGCCGAAGACGACATTATTGGAGGTTTTGGCGTACTTCCTAATTGGTCACCAGGTAGATTTGATTTGAGCGAAAAAGAACGTTTAATCAATGATAATAAGATTAAACAGTAAAAATTTAAGTAAGGTTATAGTAGGTGGCGTAACATATTTTGTGTAAGCCCATAAAAATAGCCTGTTGAGCTTTTTTAACAGGCTATTTTGACGTGAAATATCTTTAACGATACTACGTCAGATGTACCTTGACAGTGAAAGGATAGTGGTATACTATTAAGTCAGTCAGTACTGACATTATTTTGGGGGTTGAGTAACGAATGGCTTCAAGTCGAAAAAAGGAAACTTCAGAAAAAATTATGGATGCGGCTATTGAGCTGTTTTCTAAGAATGGATTTGACGGTGTGACAACAGAGGAAATCGCTGCCGCAGCTGGTTTTAGTGAGAAGACGTTGTTTCGCCATTTCAAAAGTAAGCAGAATTTATTAGAGCAGGCCATTGATCGCTATCACTATGCAGATGAAATGCGTGCGATTTTTGACAATGAGCTTAGTGGGAATGTATATGATGATTTGAGGTTAATTAGTGAGAATTACCACAGGATTATGTACCGAAACCGCAAGATGCTGCGAGTGATTATGAAAGTCGGAAATAACCTTCCGGGACTGCATCAATATGCTCATAGGCATCCGAGAGCATTGCAGGAATTTTTAACTCAATATTTTGGGGATATGAAAAAACAAAATAAACTGCGTGATGTAGATGAAGAAAAGGTAGCGATTACTTTTTTGTATATGAACTTTGGTTTAGCACAGGGAAGAATGAATGAGGACCCGGCGTTTTCTGATGAAGAATTTAAAGCATTGTTGAAAGAAAGTGTTGACCTTTTTACTAGGGGATTAACTCCCTAATTAAACTCCCTCATCATTTTTTTACTATAAAGCATCATTAATATCAACGAAAGCATAAGAAAAACTAAAACTTCTATTAAGATTGGGTAAGAAGCCAAGTTTTTCTTTACTGCTATAAATGTCAGTCAGTACAGACTAACCTTAAGGAGGAATGAGAATGATAAATATAATGAGGAAACGCAATGAAACGTTGCTCATTTTAGTGATGTTAACCGTTACCCTGTCCTCTATGAGTATTCTGCTTTTCAACTTTGTCCTTCCGTTAATCCGGGAGGAGTTTCAACTCAATAGCTCCCAAGTCAGTTGGGTTACCTCTTCGTATACGCTTTTATACGGAATTGGAACGGCTATTTATGGAAAAATGGCCGATCGTTACAAACTGAAGCACTTGTTAACATTTGGCTTAATTGTATTCAGTTTAGCTTCTTTACTTGGCTTCTTTTCCACTTCCTACTGGCTGCTGTTGGTCGCAAGATGTCTACAGGCTATCGGAGCTGCATCTATTCCGGCGGCTGCAACGCTAATCCCGATTCGCTATTATCCATTGGAACAGAGAGGCAAAGCGATGGGTACCGTATTTGCTGGTGTCGCGCTAGGAAATGCACTTGGTCCAATGACTTCCGCAATGATTGTTAGTGTGTTGGATTGGAGGTGGTTGTTTGCGGTTCCAATGTTACTGGTATTCACCTTACCCCTTTATATAAAATTTCTGGGAGACGAACAAACGACGGAATCAAGAATTGATTGGCTGGGCGGCGCTTTGTTGGCAGTCAGTGTGGCACAATTTTTATTAGCTGCCACGATTTATATAGGATGGGTGATTGGCGGAGTGATCGCGTTCATCTGTTTTATCACACGTATCCGTACTGCTAAGGATCCATTTGTGCAACCGGTGCTTTTTAAGAATCGAGCGTACACTTTTTATCTTATGCTAGCATTTGTTGTCACAGGCATTGGTTATTCTTTATTTTTCACCACTCCTTTATTTCTGGCAGAGGTGCATGATCTTCAAGCGAGTATTATTGGTTTAGTGATGGTGCCTGCCGCAGCAGTTACAGCACTTTTGAACCGGCAGGGAGGACAGCTGGCAGATAGCAAAGGTCCAAACGTTTTATTCTTTATTGCCTCGGTATTATTGTTCTCTTGTTACTTCCTTTTGTCCACGTTTATTGGTTCCAGTGTATGGCTGATTGCTTGTTTGCTTATATTGGGGTACGTAGGTCAATCGTTCATGGGGATTGTGATGTCGAGGTCAATTTCGTTAACGTTGCCGTCGAAGCATGCAGGTATAGGTATGGGGTTGTTAATGATGCAAAACTTTATTTCAGGTTCGTTTGCTATTGCAGTTTATAGTAGGATCATTGATTTTGAAACAAGCCGTTCATGGAATCCGCTATCTGCCTCTTTGGCGGGATCTATCTACAGTAATCTCTTTCTAGGGTTGGCGATTTTGTGTGTGGCTGTTTTTGCTATATATCGTTATAACGTGCGACATAGTTCAAAAAGAAGCATGCGGGAAATTGAGGGATGAATATGTTGCACGTGAAGTCGTGTTACGTATTTCATAATGGTGAGAGGGGGTGATGTAGTGAAACTTAGACACTTAAATTTAACTGTTGATGATGTTGAAGCTTCTCGGAAGTTCTTAGAAACATATTTTGATATGAAATGGGTTGGCGGCAACGGAAAAGGGTTTGCTGTCATGTTTGATGATGACCAGTTCGTATTGACATTAATGAAAGGGATGAACGTTCAATATCCGAAAACCTTTCATGTTGGCTTTCCTCAAGAGAGTAGAGAAAAAGTGGACGACATTAACAAGCGTCTAAAAACTGATGGTTATGAAGTGGATGCTCCGATTGAATCTCATGGATATACCTTTTATGTTCAAGCTCCAGGTGAGTTTACTGTTGAAGTTATCAAAAGAAACGGGTAGAAAGTGATTAAATTTGATATAAAAATTGCAGACTGTAGACAAAGTACCTAAAGGTACTTCAGGTCTACGGTCTTTTTTGTAGAATGACGTTAAGGAAAAAGGATGAGGAGAATAGAAATGTTACGATCATTTTTATCATCAATGGGGTCCACGTATCGATGGATATAAGCCAGCTGACACGTTTAGTTTTGAATATTACGATGAACGTTTTAAAGGAAATGATCATTCAGAATCGATATTAGAAGTTTGGTTTGCACTTTCTAAACTTTAGGGTTTGTTAATTTTGTTAATCTTTAATGTTGCTCATTAGTTAAAAAATTACCCTACCTTCATTTTCAAAGGTTTCCCGTTCAAATAGAAATATCGTTACTACTAATCAAAAAGAGAATAGTGTTCTAATGATTGGCAAACCCTTTCCCAACAACAGTTTTCTTATCTACATCAACGAAAACAGTTAGTCTTCCCAAAGAATCTGTCTCTGTATTATTAAAAGTAACAGAATAAACCTCACTTTCGTCATAAAGGGATTAGCTTACAGACAGCTCAAATTTGAAAATGGATGACTGAGGAAAGACTTTCATTTTATATTCCTTAACGAGGCATTTTAGTTTAAGAGTAATAGACTATTTACGAACAGCCACCATTTGAGTGGCTGTTTCTATTTGTTATGATAAGATGTGTGAATATAAAGAAAACTCTTATAAGTGGGTGAAGATATGAATGTAACCATTCAAAATAAGCTTACGGCCTATTTCTGTATTTTAATCATATCCATGAGTGTCGTTACTTTTTATATTTATCAAAGTAGTGAGAGATCGATTCGTCAGTACGATGACATCCTGCAGAGGTTTCTGTTGTTAAATGAGATCACGCAACGGAACAACCAAGTACATGAGTTGTTCCAGTCCTATTTACTCGTGCCCACTGAGGATAAACGACGTCAGTATGAAGAGTACAGGGCAGACATTCAGCAGTTACAAGGAGAATTCGCTCAACTGGAGGTAGCTGATGAGGTACGTCCCATGCATAAAAACTATTATCATATGCTCTCCTATTTCTTTAATCGGATGGATCTGGCGATGGACACGTACACGAAGCACAGCTGGGAGCATTTTCAATATAGAGAAGATGTGCAGAAGGTGGCCTCATGGTTAAATGAAACGAGTCTATCTTTTATCCATCATGAATTGCAAAGTTATCATGAATTACATCATGGTATTTTAATGAAAAATCAGCATCACCTGTCCTTAGGATTGATGGCCGTCATTTTCTTTTTTAATCTGAGCCTGTTATTCACCTATGTGTTCTGTAAGAGAGTAACGGACCCCATACGGTTCCTCGCCAAACAAGCCAAAGAACTTTCCAAAGGGCGCTTTGATATTGAAGATGCACCAGAGAATAGGCAAGATGAGTTTGCGATCCTAAACCGGACGTTTAATCAGATGAAAAGAAGTATCCAGAAATTAATTCTCGAAATGAAGCAAAAAGCTGCGCTTGAAACGGAGCTGAAAGAACAAACGATACAAAATATTGAAATGAACCATCTGTTAAAAGAAATGGAACTGCGCACTTTACAGAATCAAATGAATCCGCACTTTTTATTTAATACGCTTAATACGTTATCCAAGATGGCCTATATTGAGGGGGCAGAAAAATCTAGCGATCTCATTGTTTCCGTGTCCAGCCTCCTGCGTTACTGCCTAAAGTCTTTAGATCAGCCGGTCACGTTAAAAGATGAGATTAATCATGTTCGTGATTATTTTGAGATTCAAAGGAGTCGTTTTGGCCAGCGCGTCACGTTTGATATGAATATTGACAGCAATGACTTATCTCACACTGTGCCACTTTTGACGTTACAGCCATTGGTTGAAAATGCGTGTATTCATGGCATTGATACGTTGGAGGAAGGCGCCGTCATACGTGTCAATGTTTATGATACACAGGGTCATACACTTATTGACGTTTATGATAATGGGGTAGGCATAGATGAAGAGACATTAGAAGAGACCTTATCTCATCTGCAAAATCAGCAGGTTCAACAGAACGACCTACAGTCAACGAATCGAAAAGGTCATACGACAGGGATTGGTTTATCGAATGTGTTCAAACGATTATCTTTATTCTATCAAGATCACAATGTCATGGATATCCATTCAAAACCAGGAGAAGGGACACGCATTCGATTAAAACTTCCCAAACAAAATACTCAATTAAATGAGGGGGTCTCATGATGTATAAACTTTTAATCGTTGACGATGAAGGATTGGAAAGACAAGCTTTAAGATCAATGTTAGAGCAGATGATGGATGATATAGAGGTCGTGGGTGAAGCGGAAAATGGGAGAAAAGCAATCGAACTAGCCGATCAGTTGAGACCCGATATTGTCACAATGGATATCAAAATGCCGGGAATGGATGGACTTGAAGCGATTGAAGAGATCCAAACCATTGAACCCAATGTTAAATTTATTGTGCTCTCAGCCTTTGATACATTCAGTTATGCTCAGGAGGCTATGAAGCTTAAAGTGACGCACTATTTGTTAAAACCGTATAAACGAGATGAATTAATAAAAACAGTTGGTGATATCTGCGGTCAAGTCGATCAAGAGCGTGAGGAACGTCAAGAAAAACGAGACTTAAGAGATCGGGTCGGACATGTTCAGAACCTAGCGGAAATAGAGTGGGTTTCGACTTTAATCCATGATCAGGTTCAGGATATGTCTCTACAAGAGTTAAATCACCTATTAGATATAAAGGTCCACTATGGCGTCGGTGTGATTCTTCATTGTTATACCAAAGATCAATGCCAGATGGATCAAGGGCAAAAACAGGCTTTGTATAGGCATATTAAAGCAACCATTAAAAAAAGAACACCATGCCTGGTGGGACCGATGATGGGGCAACATCTCCCTATTTTTATACTAAAAGAAAAAGAAAACCTGTCCATGTCCTTACGAAGTCATGCTGTCTTTGCTATACGTGATTTATTTAAAGCGGTCTCTAAGGATTCAACTTTCCGAACCATTCATGTATGTGCAGGCGTTGGCCGCCAATATGATTCGTTAGAAGGATTAAAACATTCTTACCACGAAGCATTGATTGCGTCCAGAGATCAGTTCTATAAAGCGAATATTCGTTTTTATGAAGATCTCCTGCAAGAGGGAGATTCCCATGGGATCCCTTTTGATAAAGAGAAATTATTCATTCAAGCGATTCAAAAGAGCGATGAAGAGCAAGCTCTACCATTATTTGAAGCACTCTTCACTCACATTCTTCAAACACAAGAGGGTCAATTGGCGCAGATTATCCGCTATGTCACAGAACTGTTTGTTGTCATGACACGTATGAATGAAGAACTAGGGGGACTGACACATGAGATGACTGATTTCAGTCATGTTTCCTCTATTGAGCAATTAAGAGAAACGGCTCTCTACCGGTTAAAAATCATCATCAAACGTATGAGAGATGAAGATGAAAAGCAATCTGCAAGCTTACTGGAAAAAGCTAAGTTATATATCGAGGAGCACTACAATGAGGAGATGACATTGGACTCCGTTTCCAAATATATTAATTTGAGCCCTTATTACTTTAGTAAAATTTTTAAAGAAGCATTTCAAATGAATTTCATTGATTATTTGACCCATATCCGAATTGAAAAAGCCAAATCCCTCATGGCATCTTCAAGTTACAGTTTAAAAGAAATTTGTTATGAAGTCGGTTACCGTGACCCCAACTATTTCAGTCGTGTTTTTAAAAAAAGTGAAGGAATAACGCCCTCTGAGTATCGGGTCAAACAAGGACAGAGCTAAATGAATACGGGCACCAAAAACCTCTTCTGAACCTTAGTTCAAAAGAGGTTTTTTGTAGGGGAGACTTAACGCTAAGGACAAAATAATCCAGTATCATCACATTAATTTGAAGCTTATTTTGAAAATTTTATATATTTTATTTGTTATCATTTTAATTGTAAGCGTTTACAAAATACAAAAAATGAAAAAAGGGAGGTCAATCATGAAGAGATTGAAGATTTTCTTGTCATTGGCACTTGCTTTAACGTTGGTACTACCCGTGTATGGTGACCCAACAGCCGCCACACAGGAGGAGCAACCGCCACAGTTAGTTGATGAAGCATCTATTGAAGCTGTCATAGATGCTATGACGTTGAGAGAAAAGGCTGCTTTACTTGTAGGAGGCAATAAGGAAGTCCTAGAAGAAACCGATAATGAAATTATTGGTGATCAGGCTACGAAAGTACCCGGTGCAGCTGGCCAAACGCAAGGCATACCACGTTTAGGGATTCCATCCATTGTGATGGCAGACGGCCCTATGGGTGTCAGAATTAGCCCAACAAGAGAAGAGGATGAGCATACTTACCACGCGACTCAATTCCCACTTCCAATAAGCATTGGCGCCTCATGGGATACAGAGCTGGTTAATGAAATGGGAAACACAATCAGTGATGAAATGAGAGCATACGGAATTGATTTGTTACTAGCCCCAGGATTAAACACTCAGAGTTACCTTCTTAACGGGAGAAATCATGAATATTTTTCAGAGGATCCAGTCCTAACAGGGAAAATGACGAGTGCTTTTACAGATGGGGTTCAAGAAAATGGTGTAGGCGTCACGCTTAAGCATTTGGCAGCTTACAATCAGAGAGCAGATAATAATGTCGATTCAATTGTGAGTCAGAGAGCTTTAAGAGAAATATATCTTAAAGGTTTTGAGATGGCTGTAAAAGACGCTGATCCATGGGCCGTTATGGACTCCTATAATAAGATCAATGGCACATGGGCCACTGAGCATCAAGCACTTTTAACAGATGTGTTAAGAGACGATTGGGGATTCAACGGCATTGCCATGACCGATTGGGAATTTGGTGCTAGAAACGTCGCTAAACAGATGGAGGCGGGGACAAACTTACTGATGCCCGGTCGACCGGAGCAAGTAGACGCCATCGTCGATGCGGTTAACAGTGGGACTCTCGATGAAGCGATTTTAGATCGCAATGTTGAAGAGATGCTACGTATCATTGTTCAAACACCAACATTTAAAGGTGAGACGGTATCTAACAATCCTGATCTGAATAGAAATGCCAAGGTTTCAAGACAAGCGGCAGCGGACGGGATGGTTCTACTTAAAAATGAAGGAAATGCCCTACCGATTGATCCGGATGTCAGTGTTTCAGTATTTGGTACACCACAAATCGAACCCATGTTTGGTGGAAGAGGAAGCTCTCTCAATTTTCCCGCTGAGCAGGTAGGGATTGTTGAAGGTTTAGATAACGCTGGATTCCAATTGAATAAAGATTTGTATGAGAAATATGAGACGTATGTGGAGGAATTAAGAGCCACTGATGAATATAAACAAACACCAGGTAACTTTTTTGTTTCAACTTTTCCCACCCTACCGGAAATGGATGTGACTGAAGAGGCTGTCACGGCAGCAGAAAACACTGATGCAGCTATCATTGTTTTAGCATCTGAATTCGGAAGTTACGGCAATGATAGATCAAAGGAAGATTTTTATTTGTCCGATTCTAAACAACAAATGATAGAGCATGTCTCAGCAGCTTATCGTGCTCAAGGTAAACCTGTTATTGCCATATTGAACGTTGAAGGTCCGTTGGAAGTGGTGAGCTGGCGAGATAAAGTTGATGCCATTGTCGTTGGATGGCAGCCGGGACAGGAGTTTGGTCATGCGTTAGCAGACGTCATCACAGGAGCCGTTAATCCATCAGGAAAACTTCCGTTGACATGGCCAGTAGACTATAGTGATCTTCCGTATGCTGACAGATACCCTGGCGATGGTGAATTGGTATATGAAGAAGATATTTATGTCGGGTACCGTTACAATACAACATTTGATGTCACACCTGCTTATGCATTTGGATACGGCTTATCTTACACTGATTTTAATTATAGTCATGTGAGAACAACTCGAAATGGTCAGTTTAAAGACAAAATCACGATCTTTACAACGATAGAGAATACAGGAGATACGGTTGGGAGAGAAGTGGTGCAGGTTTATGTCAGCAAGCCAGATGGAAAACTTGAGAAACCGGAGCTAGAATTAGCGGCTTTCGGTAAAACAAAAGAACTACGCCCCAATCAGAGAGAGAATCTAAAATTTGAGCTCCAGGCAAAAGACATTGCTTCATTTGATGAAGAGTTATCCGCATGGGTTCTAGAACAAGGAACGTACGAAGTAAAAGTAGGCTCTTCATCCACAGATATTAAAGGGACAGTCGCATTTACTGTCAAACAGGACACTATAGTAGAAGAAGTGAATGATGTTTTAGCACCACAAGTAGACATTGATAGACTCTCTAAGGGAAATTGATCTTTAGTTTTTATAAACGGTAAAGTGTACTCACGTTCTAAAATCCCATTGTAGGTTCTATCACGATGATATCTACAATGGGTTTCTTATGAGGATAAAAACAAAAAATGCTAGCCTTAACGACCTCTGATAAGCATAAGCTTTAAAAAGAAACGGGAAGCATCTTAAAAATGTCTAGCAAATAACAATATACTACAGGTTTTCATTCAACCATAACGACTCATTTTATGATTAAATAGGTTATGAAAACGGTTACAAGTTGTCTAAAACCAAGGGGGAATAAAATGATGAATTTAAAGAGATTATCAATCCTGACAGCTTTGTTCATGGCTTTGCTACTGATAGCGGCTGCTTGTGGATCGGAAGAAGCTGCTCAAGATGAAGAAGGGACAGAAGCAACAGGTGATGTTTCAGAAGGGGAATTAGAAATCTTCAGTTGGTGGACCGGTGCTGGTGAAGAAGCAGGTTTACTCGCTTTAATTGAACTTTTTGAAGAAAAGCATCCAGATGTAAAAGTCATTAATGCAGCTGTAGCAGGTGGAGCGGGTACGAATGCGCAAGCCGTATTGGCCAGCCGTATGCAAGGGGATGATCCTCCTGGGACGTTCCAAATTCATGGTGGTGCTGCTTTAAATACAGGATGGGCCGCGGCAGGGAAAATGGAACCGCTGAATGATTTATATGAAGAAGAAGGATGGACGGAGAAATTTCCTGAAGACCTCATCAATTTGGTGCAAACAGATGGCCAGATCTATTCTGTACCGGTCAATATTCACAGAAGTAATGTGTTATGGTATAACGTTGCAATTTTTGAAGAGCATGGGTTAACAGCACCAACCACATTCGATGAATTTTTTGATGTCGCTGACCAATTACAAGCGGCGGGCGTGACGCCGTTAGCACTTGGTGATCGAGGGGAATGGACGGCTACACATCTTTTAGAATCTGTTTTACTCGGGACATTAGGTGCTGATAAGTATAATCAACTGTGGACAGGTGACCTCGATTTCGATAGTGCAGAAGTAAGAGAGGCAATGGAAAACTTTAAGCAAATGTTAGCGTATATCAATGAAGATCATGCCGCACGTAACTGGCAGGATGCGGCTCAAATGGTGGCTAACGGAGAAGCGGCTATGAATGTGATGGGTGACTGGGCCGCAGGTTACTTTACTGCTGATCTTAATTTGGAACCAAATAAGGACTTTGGTTGGGTGGCGCCTCCAGAAACATCAGGTCTGTTTATGGTCATAACGGATACGTTTGGATTACCAACAGGGGTAGAAGATCCTGAAGTGGTGAAAGACTTCTTAAGAGTGCTAGGTTCTGTCGAAGGACAGGATACCTTTAATCCGTTAAAAGGATCAATCCCGGCACGTGTGGACGCAGATGTGTCCAAGTATAACGAATATGGACAAAAAACGATTCAAGAATTTAATGAAAGCGTACTCACCCCAACTTTGGCACATAATTCAGCGGCACCAGCTGGTTTTGTTCAACAAATCAACCAAGCGGTTAACGTCTTTGTCTCATCAGGAAATGTCGATCAATTTGTGCAAAGTGTTCAACTTGCACAGGACGAACATATCAAGTAAATAGCCAGTAGAAGAGTATGTAGTAGGAGAGTATGTAGTAGAGAGTATGTCAGTAGGAGTGAATGGAGGTGGTAGTGAACCTACTATCACCTTTATTTTTCTCTACACGTTTAATTAGGAAACATCATTTGTAAGCCGTAGCCGTTGAGATAACTCAGAAGGGCATCAATTTAAGCCGTAGCCGTTGAGATGGTTTTCAGAGCCATCAGTGGTTTACAAAGCAGTAGTCACAACAAAACATGTTTTCATATTTATGAAATAAAATCTGAAACGAATCTGAAACGAATCAACTAGAAAAGGGAAGAGGGGGGTTTAAGCGTGAGCCAAACGAACTATGCCTATGATAAAGAAGTCAAACCGAATCAACGAACGCATTCAAAAGCTTATCGGCCTAAGATTTCATCTGAAAAAGTACTTCCATTCCTGTTCATCCTGCCGTCTATCATTGCCATTGCGATCTTTGTTTACGGGTTTATCAGCTGGACAGGGTACGTTTCCTTAACAAATTGGACGACGTTGGTGAAGGACTTATCCTTTGCCGGTCTTAAAAACTATGCGTTTCTTTTTAATGATTATCGTTTCCAATCGGATATGCGTAACACACTATTTTTTACACTATTTTTTATTGTAGGTGTGTCAGGTTTAGGGTTCTTCCTCGCTGTATTTATTGATCAGAACATTAGACAAGAGTCTTTATTCCGTAATATTTTTATGTTTCCTATGGCCTTATCCTTTGTTGTCACCGGTGTTGTCTGGCAATGGCTGTTCAACCCTAGTACTGGCGTTAATCTACTCTTAGAGCGTTTAGGGATTGAAAGTTTACCACGATGGTATACGGATACGACCATCGCCTTCAGTTTTCCACTCGGAAGTATTGAATTTGGTTTACCTATAGCCATGATTGCTGTTGTCATCGCAGCCGTATGGCAAATGACAGGATTCTCTCTGGCCATGTATTTAGCCGGTATAAGAGCCATTCCTGATGAAGTACGAGAAGCGGCACGTGTCGATGGTGCAACTGAAATGCAGGTTTATCGTAGAGTGATATTTCCAATGCTCATGCCTATTACCGTCAGTGTAGCGATTATTATGGCTCATATTTCACTAAAAATATTTGATTTGGTTTATGCCATGACAGGTTCAGGATCAAACTTTGTTACAGATGTCCCAGCGATGTATATGTTTGAGACGACCTTTCGTGGAAACAATTTTGCTCATGGGGCAGCGATAGCGGTTATTATGCTACTATTTGTCGCTATTTTTATCGTGCCTTATCTTATCGGAAACAGGAGGGGGGATTAATCGATGAATAATGCTTTGACACCGTTTCGTTTTCGTCGCGTGTTCTTGTACGCTTCTTTGATCTTGATGGGTTTGGTTTTCATCATGCCTATCTATGTGATGCTGATCACGAGTTTAAAGCCGATCGATGAAGTGTCACTATCCCGTATGTGGGAACTGCCCACTGCGATATCGTTCGATTCATATCAATACGCTTTTGAACGCCTTGCACCGAGTCTATTAAACACGATTTATTTAGTTGTACCCGCCACGATTTTGTCCGCTTTGTTCGGCTCCTTAAATGGGTATGTCTTGTCTAAATGGCGGTTTAAAGGATCGGAGTGGATATTTACCGCCATCTTATTCGGCATGTTTATTCCGTATCAAAGTATTCTCATTCCGCTCATAGACTTTCTGAGAACGATTGGCTTGTACAACTCCATTCCAGGGCTTATTCTCGTTCATGTTGTGTACGGTATTCCGATCACAACATTAATCTTTAGAAACTTTTATGCGGCCATTCCAACCAGTTTGCTAGAAGCAGCCAAAATTGACGGAACGGGCTTCTTAGGCATCTACCGCCACATCGTACTCCCTTTGTCCATTTCCGGGTTTGTGGTGGTCTGTATCTGGCAATTTACGAACATCTGGAATGAATTCTTATTCGCGGTAAGCATCACCAGTACAGGATCACAACCGGTGATGGTTGCGTTACAGAATCTATCGGGCAGCCAAATTGTGCATTGGAATGTGCAGATGGCCGGTGCATTACTAGCAGCGTTACCCACTATGCTTGTCTACGTTTTTCTCGGGAAGTATTTCGTTCGTGGTTTGCTTGCAGGTTCAGTGAAAGGGTAGAAATGAGGGCGTTCGGACTAACGCAGGAAATCTGTAAGTATAGTACTATAAAAGCGACGTGTAAAATAAAACTCCAAATAAAGCTCATAGTGGCCATTCTAGAAGAGAATGGCTTTTTTATCTGCTTAAATTATGATACACGAACGTCATGATACGCAACTAAAAACAGCAATCAAAAAGAAATTGGTATTCAATATGCGTGCTATACTTTTTGATATTATGAAAAAGATATGTATGAGGAGGATTTTCATGAGTGCAAATAAGGTGATTATAGCAGGATGGTATACCGTTGATCCGAGTAAGCGTGACGAAGTTGTGAAAGCACACGAGCCCCTTGTAAAACGTGCACGGCAATCTCCTGGATGCCTTGATCTGGCCATAACGGCGGATCCTGTTGATCCAGCGAGAATCAACAATTTCGAGTTTTGGCAGTCAGAAGAGGATTTGCAATCGTTTCGTGCTATAGCCAATCCCCCAAAGCAGATCACTCCGATGATAAGCGTAGAAGTGCAAAAGCATGAAATAAAGAAATCAGGACCGCCATTTTAAGCGAGTTCTAGACTAGAACAGCAGATTTATCTCCAATCAATCATGCGCGTTCACCTATATGTGTGGTTTTCAGTTTTCAGAAGGAGTCATTGACTTGACTCATCCAAAAGCACGGTATCACAGGTCATTGACGAACTTCAATAGACTCTGTGACACCGTGTAATGTTGTTTTTTCGAGTGACATGCTCAATTGTTCAATGGTGTCTAACGTAACGCATTACGCTTCCATTTCCTTCAGAATCGCCTCCAGCTTGTCGAAATTTTGCTCGTTGCCTTCAGACACGAATCTTTGAACTTTATCCCGTTCAGCCTTTGTGTCAAAAAGCATGGTCCAAGTCAATTCTGTCTTTTCATCAAGTTCGACAAAGGTCATCGTCAAGAAAAACTGGTGAACAGGTTCCAAATGGCGGAGAACGATCCGCTGAGGCCTTACAACTTCGATAAATTCACTTTTGTTTTCATGATCCTTTCCGTCCGGTCCGTGCATGACGTACTTCCAAATACCACCCGGACGCATGTCGAATTGTTGAATGGTATTCGTAAAGCCTTTTGGCCCCCACCATTGCGCAAGAAATTCTGGCTCACTGATCGCCCTGAGTATTTGCTCTCGCCGCGCATGTAACACCCGTGTATTGACGACCTCTCGCTCCATTCTGGATTGGACCGCTTCGTCCAGTTTGTCTAGCATGATTTCTGTCCCGTGTTTGCGAATTTCTGGCGTATCATGCCCGTCTAAAAAGACCCCTTGTTCGGTGTATGTAAGCCTCGTTCCGTTGTTTTCTATGGGTTGAAATTCCACAGTCACTAGAGATACCGATATTCTTGTGTCTCCATTATTCATCGTGTACGTATAGACGATGCGGCGATCCTGAACAATGTCCTGATAGCAGGCTTCAAAAGTAAATACCGGTCCATCCGGCGGACCTCCCTGGTTCGTCTCCTTGCCGCCTACCTTAAAATTAAACGAATCCGGCTCGGCAAACCATTGCGACTTCACTTCAGGATGGGACCAAGCGGTAAATACCTGCGCAGGCAAAGCATCGAACTGTTTTTCAACAACGAAGGTATCATGAGCAGTCAATCGGTTTTCCATCAAGTATCATCCTCTTCATTTTTATTTTCTGAGCTACTGATTATGAAATTCCCCAGACGATGTAAACGGTGTTCAATTTCTTTCTGACGATTGGCAAAATACTGATTGTGATTTTCTCTCATCAACTGTAGCAAGCGGGTAAAGTCCTCGATTGTCAGTGAAGAGCCGGATTGCATAAGTTTCGACACGTTTTCTAATTCTTTCAGCAACCTCTGTTGCTTGTCAAGATTTGCTTTAATTCGCTCCATTTGCATGAGCACAACTTCCAACGGGTCAATTTGTTCATTAAGCAGTATCAATTTTACTTTCCCTAGAGTCAGTCCCAGTTCCTTCAACGCCTGAATCTGTTGCAAGCGGGCGATATCCTTTTCGTTGTATAGTCGATGTCCTGCCTCCGTATGCCCAGATGGCGTCAGTAATCCGATCTGATCATAATATCGGAGGGTCCGAATCGACAGCCCCGTCAGCTCCGCCAGTTCTCCAACTTTCCATGCATGGTTTTCGATGATCACCCCTCCATATGCGCGCATATTTTTTTACCGGTACATTGATTATAAGACATGACGTTGCGTAAGGGGCAAGGGAAAGTTCACACTAAATTTATAATTTAATCACAGCATTATGTTTCATGTAGAAAGACGCATTCCTCCTGAAATGCGCCCTTAACGTAATACTGGATTATCAAAGCAAAATAACACCGTATTAGGACTATTACTTTTTATTATGATAAAATCGCTTTGCTTTTGCACGATTCCCGCAGTCTGACATCGAACACCAACGTCTGCTACGATTGCGGCTTGTATCCAAAAACAGCCAACCACACGGAGCCCCTTCACACTTTTTCACTCTACTTAGTTCTTTTCCAGAAATAAGAATATCTATAGCAGATTGAATAATCGGTGGAAGCATACCGTCTAATGTTTCTTCACAATCTATAAATTCCAATGAAAATTTATTTTCATCAGGCACTACTCGCAACCTCCCGTAAGCATTGCCTAAGGCTTTATTCAAAATAGAAAGATCTTTAGAGGCTGGTGTTTCATTGTTTGATACTAAACTAAATATTCGGTAAATCGATTCGCGCAGCTCAATAGCTTGATGGAGAACCTCTTTTGCCTTAGAAGGTCGATTTTCTGCTTTTTTTAGTAGTGAAAGCGATTGTTGTTTCTTAAGAATATTGGCATGCAAACTCCAGTTCACCAGCTTCTCGTAACTCGTCAGCATCTCCTGTGATTTCTCACTGCTATCGTGCCAACTTACTGTATTGGCAAAATCCAAACACAAACGTCCGCCAAGCAAATCATGCTTGTGTGCATCTTTATTTATATCAGACATGTGACTTCTCCTTGTCTTACCGTAAGTATTTTGACAGTCCAGGCAATATAACTTTTATTTTTCCTTATAGCCATTAACCATTATAAAAGGTATTGACAGTTAGAAGCAACCGCATTACAATGTAACCATCAAAATCACTATAGAGGGTTATATACATCTGAGAGCAATGTACTGATTTCACTCGACATTCGTTTTGTAAAAGTATCTTTGAAATCGGTTCGCAAAGGATGTCGCCCACTACGGGTAAATCAATTATTATGATGATTTTAATGGGAGCAGTTGGTTTTTCAATTGGCAGTTGTGTGTATGCATAACAAAAACTTATTGGAGGGGCTAAAATGAGTGAAGCATTAAAAAACTCGGTTAAAACAATGGTAAAGGAAACATTCGAAGGACCCCCATCTCCTGTAAAAGGAAGTTGGTTTACAGAAGTTGAACCGAATTCCGGAATTTTTGGTGTAATAGAGGGAATGTCTTGCGACGAAGCTTCAATGTCAGTTCATGGAACAACATTGGCAGCACATACTGATCACGTCCGCTATCACATGTGGGGAATAAACGAAATCTTTAAAAAAGGTAAACAACCGGAAATGGATTGGGGAGAGAGTTGGGATATTCATTCAGTAGATGAACAGCAATGGAGCCGAATTCAGGAAGGATTGCGAAATGAATACTTAACACTTTTGGAATCAATTGACGCTATTGAATGGAATGAACTATTGGCTAATGAAGTGTTATCGTCTTTGGCTCATTCAGTATATCATCTTGGAGCCATTCGACAAATGTTAAAAGTAGTCAAGGCGTAGCTTTGGCATAAACCTTGATCAAAATGGACTCCTTTCTAAAAACTTAAGTTTCAGTTTAAAAAAGATTGATTATGAATGGAATATCGTTACTAGTGGGGGTAAAGGAGCACCTGTCGAGTTTAGAGCAATATATGATATTAACCCCTTCATTAATGGTCTTTCTACAAGGCGAGTCGCTGATCCAGATCAACGTCAAAATTGACCACAGGGAGTAATATAGTTATCAATTATAAGTTAACGAATCGTTTCGAAGAGCAGCATAAATCAAATCCCCCGACATTCGGCCATTTAGTCGACTTCGGGGGATTTTTACCCTCGGCATAATAACGCGAAAATAGGCCCCAGAATGACAAAGGCTATCTCGTCTTTCCTCGTTTTTCTTCGATCTTATATCGGAAAAAGAGGGATTTGTAGATATTATATAGAGCTTTAAAAGATATATAAGACATCATTCGTATAATATCCTAAATGGAAGTGTTTACGACTTGGTTCGTAAATAAGAAATTAGCTGACATAGGTAGATTAATCTGGATATACAAAGTAATTGCCTATATAGTAAAATGGAATTAAAAGTTATACAAGGGGGGATTTGATATGAAATGGGAAGAGATAAGAAATCAATATCCAGACAGTTGGGTCCTCGTAGAAGCTTTAAAGGCTGAATCTAAAGACAACCGACGTGAAATCGAAGAAATGTCAGTCATTTCGGAGTTCAATAATTCTGTTGAAGCATGGAAAGGTTACAAATATTTACATTTGAAGGATCGAAGTCGAGAATTGTATATTTTCCATACTTGTAACAAGGACATTGAAGTTATTGAAGAGCAGTTTACCGGGGTTAGGAGCAGGAGATATCAGTGAAAATTAATATTGAAAACGGACTACCTATCATTTCGGTTAAACTGAAGTATAACGACAAAATGATGACTTTAAAGCAAGTATTAATTGATACAGGTTCTTCCAATACTATATTTGATACAGATCTAGTTCAAGAGATAGGCTTAAGTATTGATCCGACTTATGGGAAAGCAAGAAGGATGTATGGTGTTGGTGGGGAGAGTGAATTATGCTATGAGCAACCCGTGTCGAATCTTGAGATATATTCATACTTGTTGGATAATTTTTTGATACAGTTAGGAATCACTCGAGAAACTTACGGTTTTGATGGCATTATTGGCACTGATTTTATTGAAAAAAACCAATTAATTCTAGATTTTAAGAAGATGGTTGTATATACATAGGTACTAAGTAGAAGCTAATCAAGACTACGTCATGTAACAACGTATTTACGCTACGGGGACAAGCCCCTTGGTTGTTAGAAGGAATGTTTCAAAACTCAATCATACAACAAACGACCCAGCCCAAGATAAGAGCTATCTAGGGCTGGGTCGTATCGTAAATACTGAAACGTTATACGACAGAACGAAGTTACTGTATTAAGACTTAAACATTTTTAAAATACTAAAACAACTTAAATGATAGAACACATTTAAAGATTTATAGAAAAAATGGTTATTTTTTATTAGAAACATATATTCGCATCGAGGAATTTTTGGTATAATATGGATGCAATAGAATCGGCTCTCAAGGGCGGCTGGCTTCATCTCCGGAAAGAGGTGGTGCTATGAAAGTAAAAGATGCTTTATTCTTGATGCTCATGTTCGGCATGTTCATCTTGGCATTACTTTCCTACTTAACAAAGTAGACCTCCCTTGAGCCTTGGAAAGCAAAGGAGGTCTAACTTCTGCACTTTCTATTTAGCTGATTGCCCTTGAAGGGTCATGCTATTGCTTGACCGTAGGTGCTAGTAACATCTGCGGTCTCTTTAAAAGCATATACATTAAAACACATTTAAAAACCTTCATTTAAAATCATTTTAACACATACAGAAATATTTTGGAAGAAAAATACATAATTTTAAGTGGTATTGACTGCGGCAAACATCATGAAACAAGAGTTGTAAGTATCTCGGAGTTCAGTCGAAAAAAGCATTTCTAGGTTCAGGCTTCACCTGTAAGGCTCATGGACGTCGTGAATACGAAACGTTATATGACATCAGCGTATTCTGGTGCGGTCGTCCATGGCCGCAATTGTGAACGCACAAACTGCTTGATTTATGGAGACTAATTCATCTATTTTTGCAACTTAAAAAGATAAAAGTAAGAGGTTAAAAATGGAAAAAACTAACACATATACTTACTTTGGAATAACAAGTAATGGAGAAATTGACCATAGAGGATTGGTTGCTAATGAAAATGGGATATTTAATACAGATGAGATAACTGAATTGCTTGGAATACAACCTTTTAAGTGTTGGAATTATGGTGATATAAGAAGGAATGGATCGAAGTATTTATTTTCTAACTGGGGTGCTGAAAAATCTGATATAGAAAGGTTAGATGTAGAAGCACAATGCATGGACACAATTAAAAATCTAAAAAATAAAATACCACAATTAAAACAAATCAAAGAACAATACGATGTAGAATTTGCAATAATGATTGTACCTAGTATTTATGGAGATGAAAAGCCACTTATGAGTTTTAATGTTGAGATAATTGAATTTTGCTACTTAACAGGGACAACCATCGAGATTGATATGTATTTGTACCCTAATGAAGAATAAGTCACTAAATTAAGTTAAACGAGAAAGGGGTTGCCGTCCATGGCAACCTCTGAACAAAGAAGACATCGCCATCCGATAACAATATGTTCACGCTGTGCCGCGCGTGGGCGGTTTGGTCACTGTAGTATTGAGGCAAAGAAGTAGAATCAGCGACACACCCCATTCGCCAACCGAGTCAGTTCATGAGCGTCGTAGATACGGAACGTTATCCGAAAGAATCATTTTAGAAAAAATATTCCAGGGGGTATTCAATTGAAAATAGCATTGAAAGACCAAAAACAACCGACGAACGATTTACGGATGGCTTTCGCTAGGCCCTTGTGGGCATCCGAAATCACAAGCCATGCGTCCTGTAGCCCTCTAGCTTTCAGGTTTTCGAACAAGGTGTGATACGTGGCTTCCGATTCGTCTTGCATGGGTTCAATGGCTAAAATCTCGCGTTGCCTTCCAGATCCATGCCGACCACCATTTGCACCGCCATATTTACAACACGGTGGCCGTCACGAATTTTTTCGTACAATGCATCCACCAAAAGCACGGGATAGGTAGTGGCTAGCGGACGATGGCGGAAAGCCTCGACTTGTTCATTTAACTCATGCGTGATGTGCGAGACTTGGCCTCGTGAGACCGACTCGATCCCGAGCGGACTTGCCAGTTTCTTGATCTTCGGAGTAGATACACCATGAATATACGCTTCTTGAATGACTTGCAAATGTGCTGTTTCCGAGCCGATTTCTCCGTGACGAAGAAGGGGACGTAGCCGCCTTTTCGAAGCTTTTGAACAAAGAGATACATAGCCTTTGCTGTTGAAGATATTGAAGCCCTTGTTGCCAAATTGAAAAAGGAAGGCACGGGACTTATTGGTGAGATACAAAACTACGAAAACGCTTATAAATTATGCTACGTTCGTGGACCAGAAGGAATTATTTTAGAGTTGGCGGAGCAAATCAAATAAATATTGACGGGACTTTGTTAAGCTATCGGGCGCTTTAATGAAGTAATGAAAAGGTCCAGTTTCTCTAAAGTTTTCGGAGAAGTTGGGCTTTTTAGTATCGGATTCCTTATCGTTGTAAATTCACGGTTATCTTAACTCGCAAAGAGAAAACCTTTGTCTATCAATACTTTATTCATTTTTGCCATGTAAACAACGTATTCGTCTTGACAATGAGCGTCGCGGCATCAGATTCTAACCTCTTGGCCGACACTTGTGAAACGGTTATCCGATGCCTTCTCATTGTAAAGACATCACTACGCTAAATACGTTGTTTACAGAGTTAAAATAACTTTTTTACAAAGTAACATTTTGGACGGTTTTCTTTACTTTGTATACTATGAATAGCGCGTTTGTAGCTAGTTAAGATAACCGCATTTTCCTGATGATATACCACTAAGGCTGTATGAATTCGTCATCGATCCCCTGCTTTTTAAGCCAGGTCAACAGATGTAGGACAGATTTCGCACCAGACCGGCTTCCTCCGACTATCAGCTTGACATGACAACACATTGTAGTATATATTTAATAATATACTTAATTAAGGAGTGGGTTAATTGACTACGAAGGACTCACTCAGCCTCATCTTTGCTGCGCTCGCCGATCCGACGCGCCGAAACATCCTGACCAGGTTGTCACAGAGGGCCGCAACAGTCGGGGAGATCGCCCAGCTCTTTGAGATAAGCTCACCCGCGATCTCCCAGCACCTCAAAGTGCTGGAGCGAGCAGGGCTGATCGAACGCACAGCGAACGCACAGTGGCGGACCCTGACGTTACGCACAGAGCCTCTCGATGAAGCATCAGCCTGGGTCGAGAAGCACCGCCGCGAGTGGAACCAGCGCTTCGACGCACTGGAAGAACACCTTAAGACCATGACCAAAAAGGAGGAACAATGAATATGCCCAATGATTCAAAAGGAACAATGAATGTGCCTACACCCGTACCGGAGTTCACCATCACTCGCACCCTGAACGCCCGCCGCGAACTCGTGTGGTGCGCCTGGACCGAGGAGAAAGAACTCGTCAACTGGTTGCCTTCGACACCCCTGGAGTCCATCTCCTTCGACGTACGAAAAGGCGGTTGCTACCGTTACACGATGGTCAACACTGAGACCGGCGAGGAGTATCCTACCGGAGGTGTGTTCCTCGACGTTGTACCTTTCGAACGGCTCGTCTTCACCTGGGGTCACCCCGACGATCCCATCCAGAAATCCCCTGTCGTGACTCTAACCCTTACGGAGCACGGCGACTGCACTAAGATGATCTTCCACCTACGCGGATTCGCCGGTTACCCCGGTGATCAGTACGTGTATGATGGCTGGTCTGACGCACTCGACGATCTGATGACGCACCTGAGCGACTAAAAGCAGTAGACGGCGAGCAAGAACTGAGAAGGAGCCTTCATGGATCCTCTTCGCAGATGGCTACTCGCAAGATGCATAAATCGCCACCGGTCAAGTCCCACCGGTCGACCGCGACGGAATGTGACGTCCTTCCCACCAGGTCCTCGTCGGCTTTGGTACGGGTGTCCGATCGGTATGCAGAACGTCGCGGCGACGGTCGTTGCCGGCTAACGCCGGCAATCGTCACCAGTGCAGACGTCGTCGATTAAACATCCCCTTTAAAAGGTTTTCATCAATTCGTCAGAAGGGCTAGTAATCCTTTGTCGAATTTAGAGGTCGGAAATAGCTGATAAAACATATTTGACTAAAGGATGGGGATATGTTGCAGCTCTTGCACTGCGTAATAACAGTCTTCCAAAAAAAAAAGGGTACTTTAAGCAATAATCTTCTCGAGTCTTATCTTGAGTATCCTTTCAGTGTTGATGTTCCGGGACAATTTTCAACAATCGGGTTCACTTATTGAAATAAGACAATGTCCCTTTTCTTTAATCGGCCAGTTAATTGATAAATCGATGACAAGAAAATAAAGGAGGTGTTTTAGCAATGTAGGAAAAGTCTATAGCAATTGTTTGAGATAGGCTTAAGAACAAAAAAGGAGAAGATGATATGAAAAAAAATCAAAAACATCTGCAACTACCAAATGTCGTGTCCCGAGACGAATGGCTTGTGGATCGTAAGGAACTGCTGGCCAAAGAGAAGGAGTTCACTAGAGCACGGGATGCGCTGAATGCCGAGCGTCGACGACTTCCAATGGTAGAGATTAATAAAGATTATGTCTTCGATGGTCCGCATGGTAAAACCAGTCTACTTGATCTGTTTGAAGGACGTCCTCAGCTTATCGTGAAGCACTTCATGTTCGATCCTGATTGGGAAGCAGGTTGTCCGGCTTGCTCACTCGCTACGGACAACATCGGCCATCTCGCCCACCTGCATGCACGAAATACGTCACTGGTTCTGATATCCCGTGCTCCACTTCCCAAGCTCCAACTCTACAAGGAGCGCATGGGTTGGAACATTCCTTGGTACTCGTCCTTCGATAGCGACTTTAACTATGACTTTCATGCTACGCTGGACGAATCCGTCGCACCGATCGAATACAACTACTTGACCAAGGATGAGCTTGTTAAGAAAGATGTCCCCCTTGATTCCGTACAGTCAATGGAAGTGCCTGGCTTTAGTACCTTTCTTCGCGATGGTAAAAGAATTTTTCACACGTATACGACTTACGCCCGTGGAACTGACCTACTAATTGGCACCTTCAACTACCTCGATTTAACAGCTCTTGGCAGGCAGGAGGACTGGGAACTGCCACCTGGACGCAGTGACGGCAACGGCAAGACATGGCTTCGTCGTCATGACGAATATGAACACTCTTTTGAATCTTCTTGCTGCCATTCAAAGAAGAGCAATTTATAATCAATGTAAGTCATCTGTTTTGCAAATGGCAGATGAGTCTATCAAAATACTTCAAGATCACGGTAAACCAAGTGGCTCATTAAAAATAGGTGTTGTTGGAACGGGTTACGTGCGGAAATTTCATGAACCTAATTGCTTCTTATCAATCGAGGTATGAAGCTTTTGCAGATCTAGTTAAGGAGAAAGGCCTGTAAAATAGATGGCTCCTGAAAATCGATGTCGGTGACTTTGAGATTTGTAAGTTCTTTCAATCGGATACCGCTGTCAAGCAAAACCAGCATCATCACATAGTTACGATAGCCGGTAAAGGTCGAGCGATTGGGATGGGCAAACAAGCGCTGCAGGTGACCTTCTGTAAAAGTGTGGGCGATCGTGGGTTTGACTTGAAACGGTTTGAGGTCGGAAGCGATAATGGCTTTCAGAAATCCTTCCGCAGCAAGAAATTTGAAAAATTCCTTGAGAATGCAGAGGTTGCAATTGACGTTCGGATCGCCAGTCCTTCTTGCAGCATATCCGGAATGATTTTGTGGGTGAGATCGTAGGCATTCAAATCATGAACAAGAAGCTGCCGAGCCTCCAGACAATGGTAGAACTTTCTTAAACCGTTGCGATAACGCCGAATGGATCCTGCCGTGAATTGCGGACTCTGCATTCCTGCAAGGAGTCGCTCGCCATCTTGTTGAACTCAATGGACGAGTCGATCTTAGACAGGTTTTTTTGCTGATTCGAGTTTGTGGACATTGCGCATTTCCTCCTTGAAGGTAATGCGCGGTCAAAAGATATGCGAAGCTGGAAGGGGAATTGCGTAAAACATTTCGATATACGATCTCGCATAACTTTCGGGGTTATTTTCGTAAATATCGAAAAGCTGTCAAACCGCTGAAGCCGTTGATACATAAGGCTTTATCGGCAGATGGGGAATGCTTGATCGCCTCCTTGCCCCTCGTATAACAACGCATTCACGCATCGGGACTGGCTTTGCCAGACCCTCGGTCTTAAGAGGCATTTCGAAGAAGCGGACTCAGGCGACAACCCTCACTGACTAAGCGCATCGCGGCCCCTCACTACGTTCACTTTAGTCGGTGAGGTTCGTGAATGCACAAACGTTATAAGAAATGTGACGATTAGTAGAGTCCTCCGTCCATGGCGGGACAGAAATATCATAATAGCCTAAAAAGAAAAAACTTAAGGAAACAAGGAGTTTTGTAATGGAGTATAAGATACAACATATTAATGAGGCGTTAAGAAAACAAGTGGTTGAGCTAATAACACAACAGTGGGGCTCACCTAAAATCGTATCACGTGGTCATATTCACTACATGAATCAATTACCAGGTTTCGTGGCTATAAAAGATAATGGGATTATTGGACTGCTTACATATCATATAGCTGGGGATCAGTGTGAAATTGTGTCTTTGGATAGCCTTGAAAAGAATAGAGGACTAGGAAGTCAGCTGATCAAAGGGGTAGAAAAAATTGCAAGAGAAAAGAAGTGTAAACGTATTTGGTTGATTACCACAAACGATAACATTCGGGCAATCAAATTTTACCAGAAAAGAGGATATGATTTAGTCGCATTACACCAAAAAGCAGTTGAATATGCCAGAAAAATAAAACCCGAAATACCACTGACGGGATATGAAGGGATACCCATACAGCACGAGTTAGAGTTTGAGAAAAGGTTTAAGGTATAAGAAGGGACGCCGTCCATTATGTCTCCTGAACAAGGCAGTCGACACACTTCTTATAACACGTGCATTCATGTATGATGTAGGTCCAGCGAAGTTCATTTCTTAATCATGCTCTTTATCGCGAGACTTGCTGCTCAGAAGAGTAACTGAAAGGCAAGTCTCGCGATAACCTCCACAAAGTGGAGGACGAGCACGCCGTGAATGCCGGGAACGATAGGCGGATTTATTAATACATAAGCCGTACTGGGGTGAAGTTATGAAAAAGCAAATAATAGCAATGGGAGGCGGGGGCTTTTCTATGGAGCCTGATAATCCTCTTTTAGATTTGTATATATTAAGACAATCAAACAAAGTTATTCCAAAATTGTGTTTTGTTCCAACCGCAAGTGGTGATGCCGAAGGATATATTCAAAGGTTTTATAACTCTTTTGAATCACATAAATGTGAAACAAGCCACTTATCTTTATTTAAGCCTCCAACCAAAGATTTAGAAGATTATATTATGTCTAAGGATATTATTTATGTAGGTGGGGGCAATACGAAGAACCTTTTAGTTTTATGGAATGAGTGGGGTCTCAATCAGATTTTTAAGAAAGCTTACGAAAAGGGTATTATCCTTACTGGTCTCAGTGCTGGATCAATATGTTGGTTTGAAGAAGGGGTTACCGATTCTATACCAGGTGAGTTAACCAAACTAGACTGTCTAGGTTTCTTAGAAGGAAGTAATTGTCCACATTATGATGGTGAAGAAGTGAGAAGACCATCATATCATAGACTAATAGAGTCTAAAGAGATTAAACATGGATTTGCTGCGGATGATGGAGTTGCATTACATTTTATAAATGAAGAATTATACAAAGTTGTAAGTTCAAGAGTAAGTGCAAAAGGATATAGGGTGAATGCACAATATAACAAGGTTATGGAAGAACAATTAAACACAACTTACTTAGGGAGTAATACATAATGTTGTGCTCGACTACATCTTATAACACAGTTTTCACGCCTCGACGCGCGAGGGCGGCTTGGTCGCTAGAAGTGAGGGAGGCAAGTTTACATAGAAGAAAGTTCAATACAAAGAAGTAAAATCAGCGACATATCCCATTAGCTAACCAAGTCGGCTCGTCTTTGCCAAGAAGGGCATTTATAGGCTCAGCCTTCGACTGTAAGCTCATGGGCGTCGTATATACGAGAACGTTATGGGAAAGTGAACAATCAAATTTTTCTCTTGAATATAATTTACGGATGTGAAGAAATTGAAAGTTAAAATACTATTGTTGATTCTATGTTGCATATTAATACTTGGAGGTTGTATAAAATCTCCTGAGTATTTTCCAAGTTTAAAAGAAGCTATAGAACATGAATTTAGTTATGGTCATGAGATAAACGTTCATCATGTTGACAAGTTACACGACATTGTCATATTTAGTGTAGATAACGGGAATTTAATATCTGGCTTTTATGATAAGCACAATGGCAAATATCAATATAGTAGTAATAAATCTAGTGGAATTTCAGGTAGAAAAGGGTCCTTGAATAAAAGAGATTTTGTATATTATTACCCATCTGATTTACAAGGTTATAATAATACAATGTTTAGTTTCGGATATGTTAATAAATCCAATAAAATTGAGTATGTTCAGATTGTATATGAATTTTCTGAATCGCAAATCAAAGATAAAATTAATCTGGAGAGCAATTCTTTTTTAAGCATCATTGAAATTCCAGAAAATCAACATTATAAAGAACATTCTATAAGATTTATAACAAAAAATGGTGATGTCCTTAATCATACAGGTAACACTATAAACTTCCCATAACACCGCATTGACGCTCCGCTTAGGCTACGGCCTACGGCACATGCTCTTTGGAAGGATTTGCAGACTGGATGTTGAATAAAGATGAGTAGCAAAATCCTGTGCAAACCTTACTATTAGAAGTGATGCTATGAAGGAGTAAGGACGAGCACATCATCAATACATGAACGTTAGGCGACATATCCAGCTGGAGGTCAAAAATGAATATATATCAAGTGGATACATTCAGTAATGAAATGTTTAAAGGGAATCCTGCTATGGTTTGTATACTAGAAGAAAACAAAAGTGATCATTGGATGTCTAATCTTGCAAAAGAGCTAAATCAACCAGTGACAGCGTTTGTCAGCACAAATAGTTATCCCTACAAAATAAGGTGGTTTACACCAACTCAAGAAATCATGATTTGTGGACATGGTACTTTAGCTGCAAGTTTTATACTATGGGAAACCAATGTGCTACCTGTTAAAGAAAAGATACATTTTCATACTGAAGCTGGCCACCTAACTACGACATATCAAAACGAATGGATACAATTGAAATTCCAAGCCGTAGCACCTATTGAAGTGGAACCACACCCCAAATTGTTAAATGCAATGGGAATCAATAATGTCAACTATATTGGTAAAAACAAGTGGGACTACATTGTTGAAATAGAGAAAGAAGAAGAGCTGATTAGCTTAAAACCGGACTTTGATCTTATATCAAAACTACCAGTAAGAGGCGTAATTGTAACCACAAAATCGAAACAAAAAGAGTATGACTTTATCTCTAGGTTTTTCTCACCTGCTCAGGGAATAAATGAAGATCAAGTTACAGGATCTGCCCATTGTTGTTTAGCACCATATTGGAATAACAAATTACAAAAAGATGAATTTATAGCTTATCAAGCCTCAAAAAGGGGTGGAAAGATTAAGATCAAAGTAAGAGGAGAGGATATATATTTATTTGGTAAGGCTGTCACGGTATATAAAGGAGAACTAAGTAGTAGCGCCGTATAACACGAGCATTCACGAATGATCCGTACGGTAAAAGATTCGGCCTACAACGTAATTATTCCAATAATGAATGAATGGTGGGGTGGTAGACATATGTTTGATATGTTACCAAAGCTATTTTTCATTCACTTTAAGGAAGCTAGTTTTGTTGCAGGAAGAAAGCGGAAAAATTATTGGTTTTATTGTAGGTTTTGTATCTCAGACTTATCCAAATGAAGCTTATATTCATTTGTGGGAGTCAATCCTGAACATAGAAATATCGGTTTGGGACGTGAACTATATACAATATTTATAGATGCAGTAAGAAAAAAGGGATATGATTCAATCCGTTGTGTGACATCACTATTGAATAAAACATCAATACAGTTCATAAAAAAATGGGGTTTGACATAGAACCAGGGGATTATCTAGTTGATGGAGTACCTGTTACAAAGGATTATGATGGGGTCGGAGGAGATCGAGTCTTATTTAAGAAGATGTTGAATATGTGAAACCGTTCAATCTTACTATAAAATTATTTAAAGGATTTATAAATACTAGAACGTAAATGATAAGCATTGTTACTTAGATGTACTTCAAGAAGTTTGAAAGTAATTCAGGCGACGCATTCCCGAGGCTAACCGAGTCGTCTCGATTTCGCTAAGCTAGGAGCTAGCTAAAGCTCAAACTTCGTCTGTAAGCCTCGGAAACGTTGTGAACACATGAACGTTATCTGAAAGCGATGTATTGGTGCGGCCGTCCATGACCGCATTTTAGAACCTTTAAAAAGTACTTTTAAAAATAAGTTGCGAGTATGATTACTATGTTAATTGCCTTTGCATTTGTTAGGGAAATCCTCATTAAAGTTAAAAGTCAACAAGAAAGAAAGCTTTACTGAAATTGTTGTTTGGCTAACGGGCTGTGATCTTTAATATGATGGGCATTGATCCAAGCATGATTAATGCCCCATTTTTATAGAAGTAAAGGTGCAGGTTAGTATAGGACTTTAATCATTGCAAGAATGGGGGGTAAACAGTTTGATAAATAGACGAGTTCTGGTAACGATATTTTTGTTATCTCTATTTACGGGGTGTAATCAACAAAACGATAAAAGTAATGGATTTTTTGTTTTTGCTAAAAATGAAAATATGAATAATGAATTGAGGGAATCACTTTTCAAATGCTTGAATACTGAAGAAATCGAGTATAAGGTTGATAAAGATAAAAATGTGATAATCCAAAAAAAAGACAGTGAGCTTGCAGTTGCACGTTGTTCGTAAAATTTAAATCAAAGTATACATAGTATAACAGCATTGCTTATTGAGCTAAAAAGGGGCTTGTATTTTCAAGCAAGGGGTCCATGGCAACCTCTGAACAGGGAGACATCGCCATCAGATAACACTGTTTTCACGCGTCGGGTGACAAGCACCCTCGGTCGCTAGAGGCTTGAAGACAAAGAAGGATATCAGCGACACATCCCATTCGCCAACCGAGTCGGCTCGCCTTTGCCAAGAAATGCATTTCTAGATTCAGGCATCGCCTGTAAGGCTCATAGGCGTCGGAGATACGAAAGCGTAGGCGAAATTCATTAAGGTGGTGAAGCATATGCCAATTAATTTTCATGATAGTAAGAATAAATCAACATATGCTAAGAGAGAAGCTGAGAGTTGTTGGATTGATAATATTAAGAAGCACGTTGAAGTTATAGGTAAAGAGGTACTCGATATCGGATGTGGAGGTGGAATATATTCAAAAGTGTTTGCACAATCTGAGGCAAAACATGTAACGGGATTAGACTTTTCAGAAGAGATGTTAAAGATGGCAAAAGAAAATTGCAAAAATATAAAAAACATCTCCTTCAAACAGGGCAGTGCTTTTGAAACAGGTATAAAGGAAGAAACTTTTGATATTGTTTTAGAGCGAGCATTAATCCATCATATTAAGGATCTACAATCATGTTTTAAGGAAGCAAATAGAGTGTTAAAGCCTCAAGGGAAACTTATTATTCAAGATAGAACGCCTACAGATTGTTCTCTCCCCGGTAGTATAACTCATATCAGAGGATTCTTTTTCGAAAGATATCCAAAATTATTAGAAAAAGAGTTAAATAGGAGATACACTAGTAAACAGGTTGTATCTATAATGAATGAATCAGGTTTTAAATTGATCAATGAACAAAAGATTTGGGAGACTAGAAAATCATATAGTCACTTTATGCAGCTTAAGCTGGATCTTATGGGGAGAACAGGTCGCTCTATTCTTCATGAACTTACTGATGATGAGTTAAAAGATCTTGTACATTACATAGAACAGAAAATTGGAAGAGAAGAAAAATTAATAGAAGAAGACAGATGGACAGTTTGGATAGCTGAGAAGCTATGAAAATCACCTAGCATTGTATCTACACTGCGGTCGCAGAACGACCTCGGCCTCGGAGGGACATCAAGAAGTAACGCTCGACACATCCAATCGCTAACCGAGTCGGCTTTTCCGAGCCTAAGCTAAGATCTAGCTAAAGCTCGGAAACGTCTGTAACGTCGTAGATACGAAAACGTTATCCAAAAGAATGAATCCTGTATTAAAACCTTATTTAAAGATAAAATCATAAACCACATTATAAATTTATAGAATAATTGTTTGTTTTTGATAGAAACATATATTCGTATTATAAATACATGGTATAATATGGGTGCAATAGAATCGACTCTCAAGGGTGGTCGGCTAGCCTCTGTAAAGGAGGTGATGCCAGTGGAGATTCAAGATGCTTTGATGTTAATGATTTCATTTGCTACTTTAGTCGTCTTGATACTTGCGTTCCACAAAAAGAAGTAGATCTCCCTTGAGCCTTGGAAGCTTGGAGATCTACTCTTTGTTAAATCCATATGTCGATCGCCTTTGAGGCAATCTATTGCAGACCGTAGATGCTACCAACATCTACGGTCTTTATTAGTATATTCAAAAGCCATGTTTCTCATCCCAATTTTACCATAGATGCATACCATTGAAAAGATAAACTGGGCCACAAACCAAATCAAATACAATGGAGTAACGAAGACATCACCTATCACTATATCTATATTTACGTTGCTTTTGGTAGTCATTCAATACACGCCAGTAACACACAACGGGGACGATACGTATATTTGGTCCTTCTCAAGTCTTTTTATTTTTTATTCACTGTATGTCTTCCCATCATATATACTCGGTGGGTTTCCTTATTCAATACTTTCCGAGCATTATTTAAGGAGGATAAATTCGAGGGGAAAGAGGTATTTGTACTCCTTGTTGGTTTATGCATTTGGTGGAACCTTTCTAGGGATCATTTTAACTTTTATGCTTACAAGACAATTGCACTTTCAAGTCTACTATATTGCTATGTTCTCAGTAATTGCTGCACTTCTCTTCATGCATATATCGTTACTACTCGAATTAATCCTGAAGACAATAAAAGAAAGTCTCGCCAATAAGACTACAATATAGTAACGGCTCTACACTTCACGGAGGTTGCTGATCGCTGAGGCAGAAGGTCAATGAAGTATCTCAGCGTGGCCAATAGAGATTTGGTTGCATCTCATTTATCCAACAAGCAAAAAGGCAATATAGAACAGAAGGATATAAAAACGTTGATACGTTACTACGTCATAGCGTGAGTTTATGTGTTGAGCGAAGCTGACCTCGACAAGAATAACAGGAGGGGAAGAAATTGGAGAGCAATAAGTACATAAAACCTTTTATGATTTTCGTTTCCGCGGCTTTAGTGGTGAGTTTAATCGTTAATTTCAATCTATTAACTAGAGTAGGTGAGATAGAAAATAGCGTGTATTCTCTGTCTAACAATCAACATAACATGATCACTGACATCAACGGTCAATCGGAACAAATTCGCCATGTATTAAATGAATTCAAAGAGGAACAGAGCTTGCTCGG